>JBDROC010000194.1:0-5578 GCA_043810475.1 Methanobacteriota archaeon
GAAGGTTTCAGGCGGAAGATAATAGGCTATGACCCCCACGGCAAATGTTCCAATTATCAGTATTGGGAATATTTTTTTTGTCAAATCCCATGTTTCGTATCCCCAATCCCTGATCTCTTCGACAGTAAAATGGTATTTCAATAGGACTGCCACGCCAAGTATAAGCAGGGCAATCATGCCCAATCTCGTTGTCAAACTTAAGTTCATTGTGCCGATAACCAGTATCAAGACCAGAAACACAAAAAGCAGAAATAATATCCATTGAGGGCGACCGCTCCCTTCATTCATTTCAAATTGAGTGTTTGTTCTATTTATTAAATCATGATCCTTGAATAGAGAAGCCATAGCTATTCCAATGAGAATTGACATGAATATCGCTAGTACCGCCCTTGCTGCACCAAGTTCAAATCCTAAAACCTTTGCAGTATATATAATTGCCAGTATATTAATTGCTGGACCGGAGTATAGAAACGTGGTGGCAGGGCCTATACCTGCCCCCCGCTTATAGATCCCGGCGAAAAGTGGTAGGATCGTACAGCTGCAGACCGCAAGAACGGTGCCGGAGACCGATGCAATGCTATATGAAACGAACTTTTTAGTCTTGCTGCTGAAGTATCTAATTACTGACTGTTTGGAAACAAACACCGCAACTGCGCCTGCAATAAAAAAAGCGGGAACCAGACATGCCAGTACATGCAAAGAAAGGTAATCATACACGCTTAAAAGCCCATTCAGTATTGCATCATAAAGCATATTTCAATTATATTTGAAATACTTAAGCATAAAGATAACGGTTTTTAGACATATTCTTCTACTTATGTACTTCCCGGGTAGTCTCTAAAAAGCTGGTGATCATATCCAGCGCTGCCCTGCCGGTCTCTGTTAGCCTGTACAGCAAAAAGTTGCCTTCACGCCTTGAATCAACAAGTTCCATTTCTTTCAATAATTTGAGATGATATGATAGCGCGGAATATTTATGGTCCGTGATCTCCACGAGCACGCAGACGCATAATTCCTGAACTGCAAGGGCGAACAGGATGTGCATGCGAACGGGGTCCGAGAGTATATCAAACATCTTTGAAATGGGCGCCATATCCCTTCCAATAGCGGCGCGCACCTGCCTCTGCTTTTGTTGAGGCAAATTGTATTCCCTGTAATCAATTGTCATAATATGGTAGGGGATATTTCATTTCAATATACCCCTTACAATCACATCCACTGCTTCTTCAGGACTGAGCCCGTGCGCCATAAGAGTCTCAAGCTGTCTTTTATCCACGCTCCCTATCGCGGCTTCATGGGTGACTTTTGCAAGCTGGTGCGAAACAACAACTGTGGGAACGGCCCTGGCGACAGCATTATCCTTCACTATCTCAAGGCAGTCCACATGCCCCCGCGCACCCTTGGCGTTCCCTTCCGTGATACCTGTAACCTCTGCCTTCGCCCAGTCCTCAATGGCAACCCTGGCTTTTATCAGACCTTTTGCATTTTCACCTGCAAGCACGATCTTTTCCTTGATATTGATCCTGTCATTCCCATGACCGAATATCCTCGTTGTTAACTCGCTTACCGCATTTTCACCCACCTCTACGGCATAATCTATCCAGAGTTTCCCGACCCTCCCGTTAACCAGCGAAAAATCCGCAAAGAACCCCCCATTTTTGCCAATAATAACATCCGCCTTCGGGATAACTTCTATTCCCCCGAATGTGCCATGATAATGTATCTCGGAATATCTCATCTGTGCATTCTCGCCGATCCTGACAGATGCGTCCATGATATGCCGCACCTTTTCTGCCTTCGGGAATATGCAGTGCGCAATAAAATGAGCAGAGGCGCCTGCTTCGAAAACCACGTCCATTTTAATCTCCTGTATCCCTTTCTTGTGGATTATGCCAAAGCAGAGATGTACCGGATTCTTTAATGCAGCCATAACCCTGACCTGAGCATATATCCCCGTGGGTGTTTCTTTCGCTTTAACCTCTATGCCGTCCACAGCCCTCATGCTCAGTATCCTGTGACCGCCTGCAACGATGTGTGCTATATCTTCATTCGCAAGTATGCTTCTATCCCCTCCGGTTTCTCCAAATGTCCTCATCAATTCATCAAGTTCAGACATATACACACTCGTTCCTTTCACACACAATGCATTTCCTTGATTTATAAAACTCTGCGACCTTCCCAGGAGCGCCCGAGCAGACTATTTTACCACCGCATATCTGGGAAGCGCTATCCGCGATTTTCGCGATCTCTTCCCTGTGTGTGATAAGAAGCACCGCTGCTCCATTTTTCTTCAGGATATTTATGACATTTATAACATCCTGGATCGAAAGCATATCTATTCCTGAGTCAGGCTCGTCGAGTATGGCTAGCATGGGCTCAAGTGCGATTATGGAAGCAAGCTCGATCCTCTTGCGTTCACCGCCGCTCAATGTCCTGTCCATCATCCTGTTAAGGTAAAGCTCTGGAACAAGCCCCACCATTTCAAGATACCGTGATGGATCAGCCTCCCTGTCTTTCAGGGTCAGGTAATCCCTGACCGAAATGCCCTCGAACCTCACCGGCTCCTGCCATGCCAGGGTGATACCAAGCCGCGCCCGCTCATGTAGCTTAAGTCCATTGATTGATTTTCCCTTAAAAAGTATCTCGCCCGTTCCCGGGACATAGCTCTCACATCCCATGACCAGATAAGCAAGAGTGCTTTTTCCTGACCCGTTGGTTCCGAGGATGGCATGCACTTCATGTGGTTTTAAAGAAAGTGAGATGCCTGAGAATATCTCTTTATCTTTGACCCCGTATGTCATGTCTTTGATCTCAAGTAAGTGCATGCTGCATTTTCCTGTCTATTAATTCTGTTTTTCCCCTGGCAGGTATTATGTATACCTGTTACAGCATAAAACTATCAGCAAGTGAGAGATATTGTAACTGTTACATCATTTCGCAGCGGTTTTATTTTTCTCTGTAACTACCTTTTTCTTTTCTCCCCAGCCTTACTGCCTCCAGATACACCTCATCGCTCATCCTGAATCCTGCTTTCACCAGGGCTTCCAGCAGGTACAGGTATTCCTCATACGAAAGAAGCTTTTTCCGAAGCGCTACAGCAAGAACGAATATCGTTCCCCTGGGTTTTAACCCGAGCGCTCTGGCTGCGATCCTCGCATGCGTCTGATCTAAGAGAACCGGTACCCCAAGTGATTTAGCAAGGGATATAGCCTGCGCCTCGCCAGGGTCGATCCCGAAACCTTCAAGTTCTTCATCTGCTGTGATATCCTTTACTTCGATCCAGCCATCTTCCACTGATCTTTCTACTATTAGGGCATCGAAGTGCTGCTGTTCCTTTCCTCTTATTACGACCTCGTTGAATACTTCAGCGGGTATCAGGATCTTTTTAAATAATTTCTTTAAAAGATTGAGCTTCCCTATCTTTGCAAGGTAGATAAGTACAGTTGAGTTGCTGACTATCATAAACTCTCTGCTGCCTGAAAGTCTTCTTTCAGGTCGTCGAGGCTGTACTGGAAAGGAATGCCTTTCTTTGCTGCGATGGCTATCATCTCACGAAGCGGCACACCAGCCATCTGGGCTGCCCTTCCGATGGTTATCTTGCCGTCCTTATACTGCTCCAGAGCATGGTCTGTCTGCCAATCCTGCACAGCCTTGCTCAGGAGGCGGCGCACTACGGTTGATTTGTCAAGGTGTTCTATGCTGGAAATATCCTTGATCTTCTTATCGATGTCGTCCGGCACGCGGGTGGTTATTGTGGAGCTCATAAGTATCTGTATTTAAAAGATAGTGATTGAATACGTATATAGTTAATGCTTGCTACTATCAAATCTTGACGATGTTTTCCAACGGTATTTCGATGCTATAGTCCGTGCGCGAACCCTCCTCGGCGCCGCTATAGAATTTAACGGATTTTCACGGATACGAAATCCGTGCGTATCCGTAAGCCGAAACTTCGGCTTGCGCAGTGTTGGGGTATGCTTCGCATCAAAATATTAAAATCCGGCACCTTCATCGAAGCTGCAACATAGGCATTTGAGAATAGGGGAACTATCCCCACGCATCTGTTCAGATATCAATAACAATATCCAGTTCATGGAACTCGCTGTAGACCATCCCCAGGTTGTACAGCACATTCGGGTCATCGGGCGATCGGAACGATAGATCTTCCAGGATGAATCTTGCCTCCTCTAATTTGCCATCCGTGAGCAGGCGCAATGACCTCTGGAATTCAGCATCGAAATATTCATCTTTTTCCTGGGGAATCCACTCGATCGTTATGATGTCATTCTGTATATGGACTATGATATTGAAGACGTATCACTTCTGGTGGGGTGGGACGAGAGGTATCTGAGCAGTTCATCAGTGTCTTAGCTTGTGTTTCTTCTTTTCGATCTATATGCTTTCAACTTTCAATGACCCCTTTTTTATTAAACGTCTTGCATAAATCATAAAATTCATAAATTGATGCATCAGGACAAATCTCTTTAAGGATATTCTCCCAAGTAATAAATTCTATTTTTATTAAATCTATTATAGTTTCCCATTTGGATTCAAATTCTTTCCATTCATTTTCCGGTTCCTTTTCGAAGAAACCCTTTTCAATTTCCTTGATATTCATCAGTTGGTTAATCAAGCAAGAAACAATTCGAGTAACTTGGGGGTAATCAGCAGCATACCGAGTCCTTTCGCCGATATTACTATACATTTTAGATTCAAAAACTGATAAATATTGAAAATCGTCCAAGATTTTTACACCAGATTTTGTATTATCTAATTCAAAATGCCCTACAATACCGTCAACTGGAGTATTGCTTTCCACGGAAATTTTGTCATTCTTTTTTCTTTTTCTAAAAGGAGTATAAAGTTGCCCCTCAGAATACATTTTGCTATCTTCAGGGAATGGCAAGAAATCAAATGAAGAGTTATCCTTTTTATCCCTTAACTTATTCAAAATTCCCCTCAATAACCATCCTTCATTAAAAATCTCTGTCTCAGCAAAAATGCATTCTGGTCTTCCTTTATTCAACTTGCTTTGTTCATAAATATCTAAAAGTTGTTGAATCATTATTTTCTCTAATATTTTTGACGCACTTCACGTTTCTAATATCGCTTTCTGGATAAGACTCTGAGGATCTGAATAAAAACTAATGTCGGTTTTCCCTATCAATGATGGCGGCAATGATTGCATATCTTTTAAATTCTCAGCAGGTACAAGCACGGTCTTTGCACCATTTTCTGAGAGTATTGCAACCATATCAGCAAATCTATCACATTTTTTTATCCCGCCGCCAACTGAGATATCTCCAAGAACAGCCAGGCCCGCCTTTAATTCTTTCTTGTATATACAACTCAATATACTTACAAAAGCTGCTGAACCTAAAGATGTACCTATTTCATTTCCCATTAAGGGGGTAAGCTGCAAAGATATGTCATAATTTTCAATCGAATTATTTGTAGTAAGGTATCTTTGCTCATTAGATTTTATATATTGGAATATATTTTTTACATTTCTTCGGATTTCAACATTACTTGTACCACTGATATTAAGCGAACCAGAACCCTTTGCAACGCCAGTTTC
>JBDROC010000195.1:0-2056 GCA_043810475.1 Methanobacteriota archaeon
TCCCGATCGGAGCATTATACAATTAGTACAAATCCGATTACTTTCGCACCGCGATACGAGGCATTTAAATATCGTACAACAATACGGATAAGTGATCGGACATGATAGATATACATCATAATAGCGAAAACCTTGAAAGCCTCAAGAATCATATAAATAAATCAACGAAAATAACAAAAAGAAACAAGTTTTTTTTACTAAAATTTTCGGCTGATTGCAATAGCGGGTGGGGTCAAAAGAAACTAACTCCTGCCAGGATACTCAAACTGTTATCGAATATTAAAACGATATCCGAGATGGTTGAGAAATGAATACGGTTATCCCGATGGTTACCCACAAAAAGAAGAACTAATCAGACTATTGCCTATCCTTAAATACCCAAGTGAAGTTAATAAAATCAGGGTAAAGCAGCCAGAAAAATTGAAATCTGGTGAGGATATTCCTACAGACGATGAAATGAGATTTCTCAGCAATGCATCAATAAATCCCAGAGATAAGGCCTTTTTCGAAATGGCTAAAGAAGTGGGCATCAGGATCGGCGGAATAGGTTCTCGTCAGATTAAGCATGTAAGTTTTGATGAGCTTGGCGCTAAAGTTACAGTATATGATAAAACCATGAGAGGCGAACCTGTGAGATTTATTTCTTCTGCTTCGTATTTGCATATATGGCTTGACAACCATCCTTTCAAGAACAACCCGGAGGCACCTCTGTGGATTGATCTTGAGAAAACTGCGCGTGGTCCAATTCCCTTAGACTACCACGGTTTTAGAGCGATGATCAAGAGGACAGTGGAAAGACACAATAAAAGATCGGATAATCTCGGCCTTCCCAAGATCACAAAGCGAATCCACACGCACCTTTTCCGTTACCACGCCCAGACCAGGGATGAGCTTGACGGAGTTCCCAGGTCTATTATGTGCAAGCAGCGAGGATGGAAAACAGATTCAAAGCAGCCTGAGAGGTATGCAAGGATAGTGACCAAGGACGTGGATTCCTACTATGCTAAGAAGTTCGGCATAAGTGGCGGCGAAATAAAAGAGCAGCCAAAACCAGGCAGATGTCCAAGATGTAAAGAAGTGAATGCCCCAGGGATGGGCTATTGTTTCAAATGCGGGCTACCGCTATCCTCGAAAGCAGAAAATGTTGAACAGCAGGTTCAGAAGATGATAGAGGAGATGCTTATGGATCCTGAGATCCATGCAAAGTTGAGGGACAAATTGGCAGCAAAAAGCGGGCTTGAAATGAAATCTTGAGATAAATATCTGGATTCCATCAAAAAAGTATTTTAGAGTAACCCTCTTCGTCCCCTGTAAGGTGAACCATGTTCCCATACAGAAACAACATCAAAACAGAGACAATTCCTGCAAAGGAGTTGTCTGAAGAGATGCCTGATATTGCAGGACAAAATACCATATGCGATCATGTGAGGGGATAAGCTTGAAGACTTCCGATCTTTTTACTGTACAGATCACCGCAGTATCCCACGGCTATGTTATCAGGACAACGAAAGGTGAGGCCTTCGCATATGAAACAAAAGAGGCACTTTTGAACGCATTCACGGATATGTTCGGTATCCAATCCCCGGTTTCTTCAAAAATATTGCCTTATGAAGAAACCAGAACAAAGATTCTTGAGTACCTCAGGCAAGCCGGGGACAGAAAGGTTACAGTTTCTGAACTTGCAGAGAATCTTAAGCTGGATATTCTATGGGGATATCTCGAAGATCTGAGGGATGATTCCCTGGGATGTTTCAAGAAACTGAAAATTGATACAAGGGCTGATGGCAAGCTTGATTCTCTGCTGGAAGAAGATGTTTAGCACTTGGTGAGGAATAAACATGCACCAGATCACCGAGATCCCTGCATGGGATGCCAGAGGGCAGCCTGATATCCTGATAACAAAATACACATCGATAAAGGTGCTTGAGGAGAACGAAAGATTAAGGATATCCTCGAATTATCCTACCGGGAACAATGTAAACCTCTATCTATCGGTCAGTGCCCTGGATGAACTGTTCAGGAAGCTTCCGAACAAGTTCCGGTCATCATCGATCGA
>JBDROC010000196.1:0-4085 GCA_043810475.1 Methanobacteriota archaeon
CCCTGGTATAATCAGCCAGTTCATAATCTCCTGTCATTTTAAGGGCGTTCATCGGACAGGCATCCACGCACAGACCGCAGAACATGCACATCCCAAGATTGAACTCAGGGAACCACCTGCTGTCATATTTAACTATCTGTATCGTAGAAATCGGGCAGTTCACTTCACATATCCCGCATCCGATGCATGCGTCCTCGTCCACTGCATGCCTGCCCCTGTACCTGGGCGTCATCTTCGTCCGCTCATACGGGTACTGAACTGTTACAGTCTTTCTGTTCCCTATCTGGAGGACGTGTTTCATGGTGACTATGAGCCCTTTTATTATACCGATCATTGCCCAGTTCCTGCTTATCCATGCCATCTAAATCACCCCTGCGGTAATCACAAAAGCCGCTATCAGCAGGTTCAACAATGCCAGGGGTATCATGATCTTCCATCCCAGGTTAAGGAGCTGGTCTATCCTCATTCGCGGGACAGTAGCCCTCAACCACATTGTAAAGAAGATCACAGCATAGGTTTTGATCATGAAATATATCAGCGATGTTAACTCGATGGGCAGGAAGGGAAGCACTGGTCCATTCCATCCACCCAGGAAGACAGTGACTATTATCCCCGATACCGCGAACAGATGCGCGTACTCAGCAAGGAAGAACAGGGCGAACTTCATGCCGCTGTATTCAGTGAAGAAACCTGCCACCAGTTCCTGCTCAGATTCCTGGAAATCAAAAGGTATGCGTCCCATTTCAGCAATTCCCGCAATGAGGAACAAAATGAAACCGAGGGGCTGTAAAAAGATGAACCATTTCGGGATTATCCCGAACCAGTAGCCTCCCTGGTAATTGACTATGTCCACCGTGCTCAATGACCCGACGAATACAACGACCGCGATCGCTGCAAGGGCAAGAGGTATGGTATAGCTGATGTCCTGAGCCACAGCCCTTATGGCGCCCAATAAGGAATATTTGTTGTTGGACGCCCATCCGGCAAGTAATATTGATACCGGAGCGATTGCGGATATTGCTATGATATAGAGCAGACCCACCTTCAGATCAGATATGATTAGCGATTTCCCGAATGGAAGAGGAATGAAAACAAGGAATACAGATACGAATACAATATACGGCGCGAGGGTGAATATCCACCTGTCGGCAGTTGCCGGAATAGTATCCTCCTTTCCAAGAAGCTTGATCCCGTCCGCAATAGGCTGTAAAAGTCCGCGAGGGCCGGTTACCATCGGTCCGTACCTGGACTGCACCACTGCAAACACTTTACGTTCAAGCCACGTCAGGAACATCACAGTAAGAAGCACGAAAACAAGCAGAACCGCAATTGCTGCCAGAGCGATTATGATTTCGTATGCATTTGCTGTCATCATATCACCTGTCCAAATCGCCAAGAACAATGTCAAAGGTACCAAAAGCCGCTACCAGGTCAGGTATCTTAAGACCTACGACCAGCTTTGGTAAAGCTACGAGGTTGCAGAACGCATGGGAGCGTATCTTGACCCGGAACGGCTTCGTTGTGCCGTCGCTGGAAATGTAAAAGCCCAACTCTCCCTTCGGCGCCTCTATCCTGCTGTACACTTCGCCTGGCGGAGGTGTGAATATACGCGGGAAATATGACCTGACAGCGGACGGTTCTCCTGTATTGGGTGCCATTCCATACCTCTGGCTGCTTACTGTCTTTCCTGCAGGTATGGTATCTATTATCTGCTTCAGTATATGCAGGCTTTCCCTTATCTCGGCCAGCCTGACCATGTACCTGGCATAGGTGTCACATTCCCTGCGCATGCATGCCTTGAAATCAAGGTCTGGATATATGGAGTAAGGCTCCAGTTTTCTTATGTCGTAATCAACGCCCGAGCCGCGCATCGACGGACCCGTCATCCCGCAATTGATGGCTTCTTCAGCGCTTATTACTCCAATATTCTTAGTTCTCATGAGGAATATCTCGTTGCTGTTGACCAGCTCATCGTAATCCACGATGCGCTTTTCCATGTTTTTTATGAATTCATTGAGTTTCGGGATAAAACCCTCTGGAAGGTCTTCCCTCACCCCGCCGGGTTTGATATAATTGAATGTCATCCTGGCGCCGCAGAGCATCTCGTACAGTTGGAGTGCTGTCTCTCGTTCCCTGAATCCCCACATTATCATGGTCGACGCGCCAAGGTCGAGCAGCAGCGAGCCCATCAATACGAGATGGTTCACTATCCTGTTAAGTTCCATCACGAGCACACGGATGTACTCTGCCCTTTGCGGCACTTCTATGCCAGCAAGCTCCTCAACCGCTTTAACATATGCATAGTTGTTGGGCATGGCTGAGATATAATCCAGCCTGTCAGTGTAAGGGATGAACTGAATATATGTTTTCATTTCTCCAAGCTTTTCCGTTCCCCTGTGGAGATAGCCCATAACTATCTGGCAATCTCTTATTATCTCACCGTCCATCCTCAGTTTGAACCGCAACACACCATGAGTGCTGGGATGCACAGGACCCATGTTCATAAGAAGTGTTTCTGTTTCCATATTACTTCCTCCTCAGCAGGTTCGACCCATCGGTACTTACTATATCCTCGCCGTCCTCGCCGATTGTCACGAACTGCTCAATGCTCATATCATAATCCTTCCTGAGCGGGTGCCCTATCCATCCTTCCGGGAGAAGTATCCTTCTAAGGTCAGGATGACCGTTGAATTTTATCCCCACAAGGTCGTAGGTTTCACGTTCAAGCCAGTCAGCGACTTTCCAGATAGATATAACAGAGTCAACTGCCGGTGCCCCGTGATCAAGAACCACTTTCAGGGCAAGGTTCTGTTTTTTCTTATAAGAGAAGAAATTATATATCACCTCGACCCTGTCCACGCAATCCACGCCCGTAATAACAGAGAGATGGTCAAAACCCATCTCCTTAACTTTCGCCGCCACTTTTAACATATCCTCTTTCTTGATGACCGCAAGGGGCTTGTTCGTCTGTACACCCACGCTGATCACTGAGGTGGGAAGCAAATATTTTAGTTCCTCTGCCGAGTTCATTTATTGAGCCCCCATTTTACACCATATCCTTCGTTCTTGATCTTCTGCCTGAGCTGAATGATGCCATACAGCCACGCCTCTGGACGTGGGGGGCATCCGGGAATATAGACGTCCACGGGTATGATATTGTCCACGCCTTTCAGGACGCAATAAGATTCGTGGTATGGTCCGCCAGTGTTCGCGCAGCTTCCTACAGAGATCACCCATTTTGGCTCTGCCATCATTTCGTAGAGTAGCTTTACCCTTGGCGCCATCCGCTTGGTCACAGTTCCAGCCACGAACATCAGGTCAGCCTGCCTTGGGCTTGCCCTGAAAATCTCCATCCCGAAGCGTGCGATGTCGTGATGCGCCATTGATACGGCCATCATCTCGATCGCGCAGCAGGCAAGACCGGAAGTAACAGGCCACAAGGAACATAACCGCCCCCAGTTGATGAACTGGTCGATAGTGGTCAAAAGGATGGACCCTTCCCGGTCCTTTGCTGCAAGAAGGGTATTGATCAGTCCGGTATCTTCCAGCTTTTCAAGCGCTGTCTCTGGCTTTCTTTTTTTCACAATTATTTTTGTTGTATCAATAGTTACTGGGTCCAATCTAATGCCCCCTTTCTCCATGCATAAGCAAGACCGATTATAAGAACCTCAATAAAGAGCACCATCTCAATGAACCCGAGCCCTCCAAGCTGCTTAAGCTGTACGGCCCAGGGATACATGAACAGGACTTCTACGTCAAAAATAAGGAAGACTATTACGATCATATAATACTGTATATTGTAGTATATCCTGGTATCTCCTATCGGAGTTTCAGCGCATTCGTATGTGGATAGTTTTTCCTTTGTCTTATTGCTCGGTCTGACTATCCTTGACAATATCAAAGCAATAGCTACGAAGACGATACTGATAACTAACAGTATCGCGAACGGTAAATAGTTATCAAAAAATCCATTTGTTACCATTTGACCACCTTGTATTTCTTGTATTTATTTGTTTTAAAAGGATTATTGATATAAAAAGCTTATGAAATTGTTTTTGCGTAAGATTCTTAAATAATCAGACAAC
>JBDROC010000197.1:0-4096 GCA_043810475.1 Methanobacteriota archaeon
TTTATTTATTCAATCTATCTAAAAAAGTAATAACAGATGGTCAATTCCAAAATCTATAAGTTACTAATTAGCTAACTGACAGACCCTAATGCAACATGTTCATATATAAACTTTATGTTGTCCTAAAATCAATATGAAATCTGAGAAATGTATTTTATATCTGAACTTCCATGTTAGAATCCCATGTCCAATTTTCCATCCAATGAACCCGTACTCATAACCTGCGGTCTCCCATACGCCAATGGTAAATGCCACATCGGGCACCTGCGTACATACATACCAGCTGACATCTTTGTCCGAGCCCTCAGGAAACAGGGGCAAAGCGCTGCGTTCGTATGCGGTTCGGACGCTCACGGCACCCCCATCGTTGTGAATGCAGAAGAACTCAAGATCACACCTACTGAACTCGTCAATAAATATCATGATCATTTTGAGAACATCTTCAAAAGAATGGAAATTGATTTTGGCTTCTTCGGGAACACGGATTCTCCAACCAACCATGCACGAACGAACAGCATCGTTGAAGCACTTATCGATAACGGATACGTGTACCCCAAAGTTATAAGGCTGGCATACTGCCCCCATGACGAGCGATTCCTTCCAGATAGGTTCGTGGAAGGTACATGCCCCTTTTGCGGAAAACTTGCGCGCGGAGATGAGTGCGACCAGGGATGCGGAAAGCATCTTGAGCCTGGAGAGATAAAGAACGCAAAATGCAGGATATGCGGTAACCCGGCACAGTACAGGGAGCAGGAACATTTCTTTTTCAAACTGTCATCGTTTGGTGGTTTCCTCACGGAATACCTGAAAACCCTTGGCGGCACGTCCAACGCCATTAACTATGCAAAGGAATGGGCAAAGGAATTGAAAGACTGGTGCATCACAAGGAACCTTGAATGGGGGGTGCGGTTCCCCGGTCATGATGACCTTGTCGTGTATGTCTGGGTGGATGCGCCCATAGGTTACATATCGTTCACGGAAGAGTGGGCGAACCACACTGGAAAGGACTGGGAAATGTACTGGAGAAGAGAATCGCGTATCATTCATTTCATCGGAGAGGATATTACCTACCACCACTGCATCTTCTGGCCTGCCATGCTAAAAGGTGCGGGCTACACGCAGCCATGGGCAGTTGTCGCTTCGGGTATGTTGAAAATTGATGACAAGAAGTTCTCAAAGAGCCGGGGGTATGTGGTGTGGGTGGATGAAGATTACCTTGACCACGGATTCCATCCTGACCTCTTACGGTACTACATTGCGAATTACACCTCTCATACAAAGGAACTGAATTTCTCATGGAAGGTCTTCCAGGATAAGGTCAATAACGAGCTTGTAGGGGCGCTGGGTAACTTCCTTCACCGGACGCTGCATTTTGCCCACAAGAACTTTGGCGCTGTTCCAGAAGGTGAGGTTGATAAGGAGATCTATGAGAAAACAGGGTCAACTATCAATACGGTCATAGCAGGGTTTGATGAATACGAATTCAAGAAAGCCACAGATGCAATGATGGAACTGGCGCAGTACGGGAATGCATATTTCCAGTCCAACGAGCCCTGGCAGCTCATCAAGAAAGATCCTGACTCCTGTAAGCATGTCGTGAAGAACTGCCTCCAGATAGGGAAAGCGCTGGTGCTGCTGTTTGAGCCGATACTACCGGGAAATATGGAAAATGCATGGAAGCAGCTTGGTCTTACCGGCAATGTTCACAATACAAAGTTTGGGGATGGGCTCGTGGAGATACCCGCAAACAAACTTGAGCCGCCAGCGATATTATTCACAAAGCTTGAGGATAAGAAAATAAAGGAAATGGAGGCTATCCTTGATAAGAGGATCAAGATTGCAATGTCGAAAGAGAAAAAGCACGCAGAGGAAGTAAAGGAAGAGAAACTCGAGATAACCTACGAGGAGTTCCAGAAACTTGATATAAGGATCGGCACGGTGCTTTCTGCTGAAAATATTAAGGGCTCTGATAAATTATTGAAGCTTGAGGTGGATATCGGGGAAAAGCGGCAGATAGTTGCAGGGATCGCGAAATCCCACGATCCGGCTGAGCTTGTAGGGAGGCAGGTAGTTGTGATGGCTAATATGAAGCCTGCAAAAATGTTCGGTGTGGAGTCGCGCGGGATGGTGCTAGCAGGGGATGTTGAGGGTGCAGTGCTTCTTTTGCCTGAAAAGAAGGTGAAGGAAGGGACAAAAGTACGATAAAGGTAAAGGGGGCTTCTCGGAAACATCGGAGGGGATGGATGCGATGCCGATTGCCCCATTATATAATAGTCTCTCTTTACTAATAAATATTTTCATCATGTTGCCATTTTTTAAATGATAATGCGTCATATGGGCTTTTATGCAGGTAATAAAATTGCAAAATTCCCCATATGATGCCAATGCGTACCTGGTTGGTGGACGCATACTTGTGGACGTTGGCATGGACGCGCACGCGATAATCTCCCAGCTTGAAAATATCATAGGACCAGGAGAACTGGAGACCATCGTACTCACTCATTGCCATTACGACCATTCAGGTGGGGCGGCACAGGTCGCGGCTGCCTTCGGGGCAAAAATTGCAATTCACAGGGATGATGTGTCACTTCTTAACAATGCGCGGGGAAGCGCATCTCTTCTTTTCGGTATGAAAGCGCCTTCCATTGTTCCTGATATCCTTCTCTCTGGCGGCGAAACCTTTGGAGAACTTGAGGTGATACACACGCCCGGGCACACTCCTGGAGGTATATGCTTATATAGCGCGCGTGCAAAGACGCTTTTCTCAGGGGACACGGTTTTCCCCGACGGAAGCTTCGGGCGTACCGACCTTGCAGGCGGGAATGCAACGAAACTGGTCGAGTCCATAAAAAAGCTAACGCTTCTTGATGTGAGTGTCATGTATCCAGGGCATGAGGATATTGTGAACAGGGATGCAAATGAGCAGATACGAATGTCATTGATGATGGCAAGTCAGTATTCATGATATTTCGCAGAACAAAACCAATATGCTTTTAAATATGAAAGAACCTTTGACTTTTAAATTGGAGGATAAATAATGTTCGGTATCGAATTTGTACCAGCTGACCCTGTTCTGAAGCTTGCCCACTATACAAAGCTCGCTGAAGAAAATGGGTTCGATAATGTATGGATAACAGACCACTATAACAACAGAGACGTGTACACCACGCTCGCAGTACTGGCAATGAGCACAAACAGGATAAAACTCGGGACAGGAGTGACGAATCCTTATACAAGGAACATCGCGATCACAGCCCAGAGCATCGGCGCCATTAACGAGATATCCGGAGGACGCGCTATTCTTGGTATCGGTCCCGGGGATAAAGCCACTTTCGATGCAATGGGTATCGAATGGACCGAGCCCATGACCACTATCAACGAGAGCATATCTGCGCTAAGGGGTTTCTTTAGCGGTAAGAAAGTCTCGCAGGATGGAAAACGCGTTAAGATCGGAGGCGCAAAGCTGGCGTTCAAGACAGGCAATATTCCTATCTATATGGGCGCGCAGGGTCCAAAGATGCTCGAGCTTGCAGGCAAGATAGCTGATGGCGTTCTCATTAACGCATCACATCCCAAGGACTTCGAATTTGCGATAAAACAAATTGCATTAGGAGCAAAAGCCGTGGGTAGAGACCCGAAGAGCGTGGACGTTGGCGCTTATGCGTGCTTCTCCATCCACAAGGATGCGGAGAAAGCAAAGGGCGCAGCCAAAGTCGTCGTTGCGTTCATCGTTGCTGGCTCTCCGGATACGGTTCTCCAGAGGCACGGCATCGACCTTAGCGCAAAGAAGAACATTGGCGACGCCATTGCTAAAGGCGACTTCCCTGGATTGAACACACTTGTCACAGACGCTATGACAAATGCGTTCTCGATATGCGGGACACCGGCTGATTGCAAGGCAAAAGTGGAGGCGCTGAAGAAGATAGGCGTCACGCAGATAGTTGCAGGCTCACCGATAGGTCCGGATAAAGAAACAGCTATCAAGCTGATAGGCAAAGAAATAATCGGAGGAAAATAAAGTGATAACGCATTCGGAAACCCCCACATTATCAATATCAAAAGGCATACTGAAGTCAGATCAACCCAATGTTCTCTC
>JBDROC010000198.1:0-2531 GCA_043810475.1 Methanobacteriota archaeon
GAAAACTTGAATTGTATATGGAATAGATAGAATACTTGAAATCAGGTGCCATTTTCATACAGATATGAGATATGAATCGCTCCGCATCTTCTTTAGACCTGAATCCTTTTACCGTACCACCATTCCATTCAACCGCTATCATTACATCTTCATTCATAATATCCACTCTCCTCAAATCCCACGACTCATATGACCTTTCATAAAACACTACAACTATTTAGTTTAAATATTTTTCCTTCTATTGTCCTTCGTTCAGCCACTCTGCTCCGTATGCAGCTATTTTTTCAAGCTCATCCTCCTGGAGTTCAGGATAACCGCAATTGTTCTGCTCAACAATTATACCACACGGCGAGAGGATGCTGCATGCTTCTTCAACCTTATGTTTATTGCCTGTTACAAAAATTATCTTCCTAATGGAGGAACATCCTTTTTTTTCTTATAATCTGTGTTTGTTTTTCGCTTTGCTGCGCTCAAGCGCCCTTTTTACAAATTCCCTGTATTCGGGACTCAGTTTCATCAATATCAGCATTATCGGGTATCGCATAACAAGCACGAAAGAGACTATCCCTATAGTAAAACCAATGATCAGGATCACTTTTGAAAATAATGGGAGGTTTGAAATATCGATCATGCAGCTCTACGTATCTCCTTCCAGCCCGAATTCCCTGTGTAGCACCTGCACAGCCTTCGCTGCATCATCCCCGCTCACAGCGAATGAGATATTATGCTGTGATGAACCCTGACTTATAATGATAACATTGACGCGGGCTTTTCCAAGCGCTCCAAAGACGCGTCCTGCCACTCCGGGCGTATTAGCCATCCCTGCCCCGACCACAGCGACCACGCAAATATTCCTGTCCTGAGTAACATCCTTGATTATTCCGTTCTTGAATTCAGCCTTGATCCCTTTCACAGCCTTATCAAGATGGCTCCCGTCCACAACAAGTGAAATGTTGGCTTCTGAAGAACCCTGGCTTATCATAATGATATTGACGCCCACATTTGCAAGCGTTGTGAAAACACGCGCTGCAACGCCAATAGTTCCCACCATCCCTGCTCCTGATATGTTAATGAGCGCAACGTTCCTGATAACTGTCACAGCCTTCACGATATCTTTGCTCTGCTTCAGATCTTTTACAATGATGGTACCCGGGGAGGAAGGATCGAAGGTGTTCTTGACACGTACAGGTATCCCGTGCTTGATAGCAGGCTCAATGGTCCTTGGATGAAGCACCTTGGCGCCGAAATATGAAAGTTCCATGGCTTCGATGTACGATATGACGGGTATGGTGCGGGCTTCAGGGACTATCCTGGGATCAGTGGTAAGTATTCCATGCACCTCTTTCCAGAGCCATATCTCATCAGCCTTCAACGCAGCACCGATTATCGAAGCTGAGAAATCAGAGCCGCCGCGCCCCAGTGTTGTGATAATGCCAGCTTCGCTTTCCCCGATAAAACCCGTTATGACAGGAATGCTTTCTTTCAACAGGGGTTCTATCCGTTCTACTATGAGAGAATAGCTTTTTTCAAGTGGTCTTGCATTGCCGTAATCATCAGTGGTGATTATGCCCGCTTCACCCCCCGTGAACGATCTGGACTTGATCCCCAGCGAGTTCAGCGAACCGCAAAGCATAGGGGCAGTGAGCCTCTCGCCATAGGATGAGATATAATCTATCGACCGCACTGTAAGCTCGCCAAGGTAGCATATACCAATGAGAGCTTTCTCAAGCTCCTCAATGCGTGAGTCAAGCTCTTTTGTTACGACCTCCACTATCCTGTCAGCATTCTTGCCCGTGACCGCATCATGCACAGCCTGATGATGCTGTTTTGTCAGGTCGGCGATGAATTCTTTTATGGTTGAGGTTTTTCCGGTCTCTGAGGCTTCCTTTGCATTTTTCATAAGCGCGTCAGTGACACCGTTCAAGGCTGATATCACAAGGACGACCTCGTTACCGCTGTCTCTGTAAACTTTAGCAAGCTCAGCTACGTGCCTGATGCGGCTTCCGTCGCCGACTGAAGTTCCGCCGAATTTCATCACGAGTCTCATAGGGCTTTTAAATCGTTGGATGTTCTATTAAAGATTTGCAAATAATCATTGGAATTAGTTAAGGTTAGCTCACCTGGGGCAATATTATTTATTCTGTCAATCCCGCCCATTTCAGCGATGATCTTAGCCAGTACATCAGGGACTTGCTTCATAAGTTCAGGCAGAATATCAAATATCTATCGCGCTGACTGCGTGCTGACTTGTCATTCGCAGAAAAATCCTGGCGAAATAATTTCAGGACTCTACATTTGATTTTTGAATGCCAAAGCTTTTTAAATAAATAAGACATCTTGGGGTTTCGCGTAGGGCTCGTGGCTTAGCCTGGATATAGCGCCGGGCTTCTAACCCGGATGTCGAGGGTTCGAATCCCTCCGGGCCCGCTTAAAATATATCATGGCAAAAATATTAAGCGCCTCGGTGGCTTAGAGGTATAGCGCGTCCTTGGTAAGGACGAGGTCGAGGGTTCAATTCCCTCCCGGGGCTT
>JBDROC010000199.1:0-2109 GCA_043810475.1 Methanobacteriota archaeon
CGCTCACCGCGAAATAATAGGTGAGCAAAAGGTAAGAAAAGGTGAGCAATCCGGCAGATAGAAGTATCGCAGGCGTTACAAACTTTGTAAAAACCACACCTCTTTTTAATTCTTTCAACAACAATCCAATAAGTGCGACCGCGCTTACCACTATCGTGGCATAAAGTATTGCGTTCCCTAAAGTGATCATATTATTGGCTCCTGACCTGGTCTCTTACCCGAGTTGCGATCGGAAGGAATGTCCCTGCATCCACAGCACCTGCGATCCTGTCTATCACATTTCCTTTGCTATCTAAGAAAAGCACATATGGTGGGTAGCTCACCCCATATCTGCTCGCCACATCTCTATCAATATCAAGGTCCAATGCCACCAGTACAAAATCATTTTCAAGCATCTTCTTTATCGGCGGGTTACTGAGCGTATCTGTCTGGAATTTTACGCAGTACTGGCACCATATAGCCCAGAAATAAACTGCGATTGGCTTTTTTTCAAGTGAAGCCTGCTCAAAACCTTTCTCAAGACCCGGAGCTGAGCGGTACCATGTGAGGCCTGCAAGATAAGAGTAGTTACTATCGCTCAATCTGAACTCGGAAAGGGAGATGTTATATGTGCCCACAGCGATGGCGAGGATCAATATAAGCACCAATATTGTGGTCAGTTTTTTGGTTTTCATATGTGTGTTCCTAAATTGTTTGACCTATATAAGATTATTTGGTTTATCGTCTGGAAATTTATTGCGAATTCCCATACCTTCCCGAACGATTTTCCTATAGTGCCTGTTATCAGGAACATTCCTTTAAGGAACCTGAATGTATTCTCAGAAATATACCGGGAAATAAGGCAAAAGCGCTGCCTGGATGATCTTATCAATTCCGAAAAGCATCATCAGCCCGACAAGTATCAAAATGAGTCCTGAAAGCCTCTTAAAGAAATGCCCCCTCTGCACGAACCATTTAACACGTCCAGATATGCTCTTGCCTGAATACGCTATGATGAGCATTGGAATTGATACACCCATCGAATATACGATGAGAAGAAGAACACCATATAAGAGGTCAGTTCCTCCCGAACTTAATTGCACGTATGCGAACACTGCTCCGAGGATGGGTCCAACACAGGGGATCCACAATACGCCCAGGGACATTCCAAGGAAAAGACCGCTTAGAAGCCCACCACTGGGAGCTTTCGAGGTAAGTTTACCAAGGAATGACATCCGCTCCCGCACAGAGTTCACAGCAGAACTTGAGATATTCACATACACCTGGTTCACATCATTGTCAAAAAGAAGCGCACCCATTGATATAATGATAAATATCGAGAACCAGCGCAGGTACTCGGCGAAATATCCAAAAGATGCGACTGCATTAATAAGAATGCCCATCAACGTGAAAGTTATGGACATCCCTGTTACAATAGCTAAGGGCATGAACCTGTTCCCTACGGAACCTGATAATACTGCTGGCAGTATGGGAAGAATGCAGGGCGTGATCACTGTAGCCAGCCCTGCGATGAAAACCCATAATACTGACGGCGCAGCTTCCATTAATAAATGTCCTTAAATAGTTAAATTTGCTATCTCGTTTATGGTATTAAGGAATGTCTGGTTGTCAACGTATCCGGGTAGCCTTTTTATCTCGGTGCCGTTCGAGTAAAGAAACAGTTCATGGGGAGTACCGCGTACCCCATAAAATCTTGTAATGTTCTTCTGTTTGTAGACGTCGATCGAGACAATAGTAAAGTTATCTGAGAGCGTCCTGACAATGGATTTATTCGTGAAAGACTCGTCTTCGAATTTCTTGCACCAGCCGCAAACATCTGACAGGAAATATATGAATACTGGCTCGCCTGTTATGTTGGCTGCATCCAGGGCGGTCGTGAGGTTTGTGTAGAACTTCAGATCTTTCAACTCTAATTTGCCGTAGTCTGGATAGATGTTCTCAATACATCCCGAAAACAACACGCTCAGGAGAAGTAATACGGGTATCCATCTCTTCAAGGTCGTTGACTTTACCCTTTTTTTATCCTCGCAACTGCAAGCCTTATATCATCATCTTTGACTGTAGTCCTGCCAGCATGTTTTGCCAGGGTTATAGCTTCACGGGAAACAT
>JBDROC010000200.1:0-5920 GCA_043810475.1 Methanobacteriota archaeon
AAGAACCTCTCCAACTGGAAGTCCTCTTCTTGGAATAAAATCGTTCAAAAGCTGGATGATACCAAATTTACTTAATAAAGTGTATAGAATTGCTATGTCGCCATATCTTACTGATTGTGTGATTTCAATATCTTTTTGGCTGGTTTGTGTTTTACTTTACCATCTTTATCTCGGTAGTTCTCACGTTCATAGAGATATACTCGATTTCCGCGTTTAATTCTAGATTTTGCCATAGGTAGTCTATATATAGACTACAAAGTATATAAAGATATCGGTCGGAACGATCTCCAGCGTATCTACAGGCGCCTGTATTGAATCAGGTGCAAATATTATTAATAATATTTTCACTAAGTCTTATATACATCTTCGGGCTCAAATAACTTTTCGCCCACGACTTTGCCTTCGATCGTCCTGTAGAAACACGATCTGTAGCCTGTATGGCATGCTCCTCCGATCTGTTCCACCTTAAGCAGCACGGCATCTGCATCGCAGTCGATCAGTATATCGTGTACGATCTGCTCATGACCTGAACTCTCCCCCTTCTTCCAGAGCTTGCGCCTGCTTCGGCTCCAATAGTATCCTCTTTTTGTCTCTATGGTCTTTTTCAGGGCTTCTTTATCCATGAACGCCACCATGAGCACCTCGCCTGTTTTGTAGTCCTGGGCAATGGCTGTAACAAGACCATTATCAAATTTCAAGTCATTAGTATTCATAGTAACCCCTCAGGATAGTCTCTATGCTTAATAATTTATCTCGAAAATACATCATTATTCCATCTCTTTTTTGGCTTTTTTCTTCTCAAGCCATTCCTCTACCACGTCCTCCAGCCTGACATCTACTTCCTCGATCCTGTACTTTGCCCTCACAACAGGTTTGTTAAGAGCGAGCAGACTGCCCAGGTCGATGGGGGTGCCTGCAATGACAGTATCGCAATCAACAGCGTTTATGGTCTCTTTTAGTTCTTTCATCTGGACAGGGCTGTATCCCATGGCGGGAAGCACAGCGCCAAGATGAGGATAATCCTCATACAATTTCAATATCGAGCCGACGGCATGCGAGCGAGGGTCAACCACTTCATTAGCCCCGAATTTTTTCGCTGCGATGACACCGGCGCCAAAAGCCATACCACCGTGGGTGAGCGTCGGCCCGTCCTCTACAGCAAGGACGCGCTTTCCTTTAATCAATTCGGGTCTTTCGACAGTTATCACGGAATTGGCTCTTAGAATCTTCGCCTTCTCATTTACTGATCTGACGTTCTTAATGACCAGTTCCACATCCTCCTTCCTGGCAGAATCCACCTTGTTAACGATAACCACATCAGCAAGCCGCACGTTCACGTTTCCGGGATAATATGTCAGTTCATGTCCTGCCCTGTGAGGGTCTGCGATAACGATATGGAGGTCGGGCTTATAGAAAGGGATATCGTTGTTCCCCCCGTCCCAGATGATAATATCCGCTTCCTTTTCAGCACTTTCAAGGATCTTCTTATAGTCAACCCCGCTGTAGACCACACTGCCGCAACAGATATACTGCTCATATTCTTCTCTCTCTTCAATGGTGCATTCTTGCTTTATGCAGTCTTCCATCGTGGCAAAACGCTGGCATTCCTGCTTCCTTAAATCTCCATACGGCATAGGATGTCGCACCACCACGACCTTGTACCCTTTTCTTTTCAATATGTCAAGCAGTTTCTGCGAGGTGGGGCTCTTACCTGCGCCAGTTCTCACAGCGCAAACAGAGATCACGAGTTTTTTTGACCGAAGCATGGTACTTTCAGTCCCCATCAACCTGAAATCGGCGCCCGCCGCTAAAACCATTGAGGCTTTCTGCATCACGGTCTCATGAGAGAGGTCAGAATAAGCAAGGATTACCTGCTCAATATGTTTTTCTTTTATCAACCTGGCGAGTTCTTCTTCCGGATATATCGGGATGCCTTTCTTATAAAGCTCCCCTGCCAGTTCCTCAGGGTAACCGCGTCCTGCTATACCCGGTATCTGTGCGGCAGTGAAAGCCACCACCTCGTAATCCTTGTTGTTCCTGAAGAATACGTTGAAATTATGAAAATCACGCCCTGCGGCACCCATTATTATTACTTTAGTTCTCAAGGAAAAGCCTCTCTGGATATTTAATTGGTCTGTGTCAATTTAACTTTATTGTTCTATAGGCAGGAAAGGTTGATCATATATTTTATTTTCACCAAAATGATTATGCTTGCCGTGAACAATACCCGTGCAGGCAATGAATAAGAACATAACCAAAATATCAGGACGGGTCTGGAAATTCAAAGATAATATAGATACTGACGTCATCATTCCTGGAAAATACCTGCGCACCACTGACATGAGCGTATTTGCATCCCATGTCATGGAAGGGATAGATCCCATGTTCCCGCAGAAAGTGAAAAAAGGAGACATCGTCGTTGCAGGCAAGAACTTCGGCTGCGGGTCATCAAGGGAACAGGCACCCCTTGCATTAAAGCATGCAGGTGTTGCATGCATCGTGGCAGAATCTTTCGCCAGGATATTTTTCAGGAACGCCATTAACGTGGGACTGCCCATCATCGAAGCGCCGGTAGAATGTCAGGAGGGAGACATCATCGATATAGACCTTGAGAATGGCATTGTGAAAGCTAAAGACAGGTCATACGCGGGTACGAAACTCCCCGATTTCCTGCAAGAGATACTGGCAGAAGGCGGGCTTGTGGAACACCGGAAAAAGAAGGTACTGCAGTGATATTCCCTGTGGATTACAAAATTGTCGGAGTTACAAGGACAGACCTTATTGATAGGAGAGGATGCCCCATATATTTTTCAACGGAATACCTTATTGCTGACCTGCCGTCAGGTTATTCCATATATAAAGTAAAAAGCGAGGGGGAAGGGCTGCTACGCAGGTTGGTCTCACTTGAATTGATAGCAAAAGGTAACCAGGTCAAAAAATTCAATGAAAAACTTGATGCGCATGACAGGACAAGGCTTATAGAATCCGCCATTCCCCTGTGCAGAAGGAGCGTGAACACGGTTATTTTCGAAGGCATGGATAGGCATATTACTTTCGTGCATGAACCAAGTCTTCACGAAGTCATGGAGATAGAAATAATAGACATCATGCCCCCAGATCCTCCGTGGCTTGCTTCTGCGATAGATAGGCTCGTCTTGAGCGGCATACTGGGCGAACTGAACATAAGGTTCACAAAGAAACTCATCGACTTGAGGCAGTTCGAAGGGGAAAAGATTGTCTTCCCATGCTACGCTTCAGAGCTTAAAGGAAAATATCTTGACACAGATATCGATATTGAAGATAATTCAGAACTTGTGGGATGCGATATCTCAAAACAGATATTCGAACTGCGGTTCCCCGGGCTCACGTATAAACATATCAACATGTGCCCTCTCAAGGCTGAGCTGTACATGCCCACAAAGCCGTTTATCACAAGGTGCTGCCAGAGCAAGAAATCAGGTATGGTGAACATAAACGGCATAGATGGGGCTGTGGTGCACTGGGGCGCGTCAGAGTATGATATTGTAGATGCGGTAAGGATGCTGGTGAGGGTTCTTAAAGGAAATATGGAGAATAATAAAACGGGTGTTAAATGAAAATCGCAGTTGTTCCCGGTGACGGCATAGGCAGGGAAGTCATGCCTGCGGCACTGGCAGTGCTTGATGCCTTCGGTCTTGATATAGAAAAGATACCCCTTGAGATAGGCTATGGAAAATGGGAGCGCACAGGCAGCGCCATCACAGATGATGATATGAGTATCATAAAAGAGTGCGACTGCGTGTTATTCGGAGCCATCACAACTCCCCCCGACCCCAATTATAAGAGCGTACTTATGCGCTTGAGAAAAGAACTGGATCTATACGCCAACATCCGTCCTTTTGTGCCTCTTGCGAATGTCAAATTGCCCTGCAATAAAAAAGTTTTTGACTTTGTCATAGTAAGGGAAAATACAGAAGGCATGTATTCAGGTATTGAGGAACTGCATGAAGATGTTGCTTATACCACAAGGGTCATTACCCGCAAGGGCAGCCAGAGGATAGCAGAGCGCGCCTGCATCCTTGCAAAAGGAAGGAAAAAACATATAACCATAGTTCATAAAGCGAACGTGCTGAAATCCGATTCATTTTTCCGCGACGTCTGCACAGGCGTTGCAAAGCGAAACGGGATATCATTCAATGAGATGCTGGTGGATGCAATGGCTTATGACCTTATACTTCGACCTGAGAAATACGATGTGATCGTAACCACTAACCTGTTCGGTGATATCCTCAGCGACGTAGCGGCAGCCCTGACAGGAGGTCTGGGTCTGTGCCCCAGCGCCAACGTAGGGGACCGCCATGCGCTCTTTGAGCCTATACATGGCAGTGCTCCTGATATCGCTGGAAAAGGCATCGCAAACCCGATAGCATCTATCTTGAGTGTTATGATGATGCTTCAATGGATGGGTCGGGAGAAAGATGCTGAAGTTCTCGGAAGGGCGGTGGATTCAGTCATTGCGAAAGGAATTGTGACGCCCGACCTGGGGGGATCTTATTCCACAATGGATGTGTCAGAAGCGATCGCTGGATCGGTCAGTTTGTTAATCCATCAAAAATTGACTCGATCATATCCCTTCAGATAAAAGCCGGCTGATAAGATCCCTGCCAATATCTGTCCTGAATATCGGGGTATTCCATTCCTGGATTATCTTTGTTCTCTGCGTTGTGACCTCTGTCTTTTTTGACGGGTCATATCCTTTTTTTTCATATGTTTCCCGAAAAACCAGTACACCACATCTCTGCCATGCTGGCGTCTCAGCAAGGTTTATGCCGTGCTTGAATACAAGCTCGTGGATCGCACTTGCTTTCATATTCTTAAGCTGCCCGGCAGCCTCGTTCTCCGAAAGACCGGTCTTACGAAGCGTATAATACCCGTAAGAACTTACATGATTTCTCCAGGTCTCAGCCTGCCTCCATACAAGATACCTGTAGATGTCTTCTTTTCCAAGCGGTATGATGCGTGAATCGAATGACACGGCTTTTTTAAGGTCCAACCTGATGGTAAGTGCGGAAGAGAAGAAGCTTGGGATTATGGAATCTATCTTCTCTATCCTGTAATTGTAAGGCATTTCGTAAAAAAAGAGATTGATCTCGTCAGAGAACGTAAAAGCGAACAGGGGATTCAAGCCGCTATCCCTGAAGAAACATTCCACACAATCTGCCA
Source organism: Methanobacteriota archaeon (assembly GCA_043810475.1). GTDB lineage: Archaea > Halobacteriota > Methanosarcinia > Methanosarcinales > Methanoperedenaceae > Methanoperedens. Next base: position 5,203 of record JBDROC010000200.1, read on the forward strand.
TTGCCTTCGCGAATATTTCATCGTAAGGTTTTTTGAAGTCTGAAAGAGCGCGGCGGAACCCCCGTCCGTCGATCCTCACTGCAAAGGGAGGGAAAACCCGAAGGTCAGAGTAAATCTCCCTTTCTTTCATCTCATTTTCTGAAAAAGCATTACTCACAGTCTATTGTTCTTCCTCGTTCTCGATATTATAATCTGCAGGGACCTCTTCTTGCTTCTTGAACTGATCTTTGACATGCCTGATAAGAACTACGTCGCCGACTGCAGTGACCCATCTGTACGGAATAACAACACCGTTTTTGGATGTATCGAACATTGCCGGATTTAATCGTGAAACCGCCAGTCCCGTCACTTTTCTCTCATTCACTTCAAGAACGACATCGTTTACTTTACCGATATAGATCCCTCTGTCTGTATAAACGTTCAAACCGAACATCGTTGAAACCTCTGCCTGCATCAAATCACCTTGACTTGAATATGAATGGTAGCAATATATAGTTTATTGAATTTTGAGATAGTTTCGATTCGTTTTGGTAATTATAGTCTCCCGCATAACATCTGATAATAGATTATTAACCACAGAGTGCACAGAGGACACAGAGCAAAACCACAACTCTCTGTGCTCTCTGTGTCCTGGTATGAAAAAAAAGAACAACTTCAACCGGCAAATGCAAGTCCACAATGCAACAATTTTTAGATAGAACCCACAACTTCCACAATA
>JBDROC010000201.1:0-5595 GCA_043810475.1 Methanobacteriota archaeon
TCAATTTAATAGAAGATTATGAGAAATTCAAACATGGAATGGAACTATTCCTGAAACCACCCGAATTTTCGGTTGGAACAACTCCTTCTGAGGTAATATTTAGTGAAGATAAGATGAAACTTATCCATTATATCCCAACCGTGGAAAAACCACACCCGGTTCCAATACTCATAGTGTATGCGCTTGTGAACCGTTACTACATTCTGGATCTCCAGCCTGATAAGAGTGTGATAAAGAAACTTTTGGATGAAGGTTTTGATGTTTATGTCATTGATTGGGGATATCCTTCAGGTGTAGACAGATACCTCACAATTGATGATTATGTGAACGGTTATCTGAACAATGCTGTGGATAAGATCAGGGAGCGGTCAGGATTGGATAAGATTACGCTGCTCGGCGTATGCCAGGGAGGTACTTTTTCTGTGATGTATGCCGCACTGCACCCTGAAAAGGTAAAAAACCTGATCAATTTAGTAGGCCCTGTAAACTTTGATACAGATAAAGGACTTCTTCATGTCTGGGCAAAAAGCTTAGACGTGGATAAGATCGTGGACTACTATGGAATAGTGCCCGGGGATTTCCTGAATGTTGGATTCCTGCTCACAGACCCCTTCAGGCTTATGATCGACAAGTATGTAGGTCTTTTTGATCGAATCGAAATCGAACCGAATGATACAGCTTACCAGTTTCGAAATGAAGAGACTATCAAGAATTTCCTTAGAATGGAGAAATGGATTTTCGACAGTCCCGACCAGGCGGGGGAAACCTTCAGGCAGTTCATGAAAGACTGCTACCAGAAGAACCTTCTCATTAAAAACGAGATGATGATTGATGGAAAGAAGATTAATTTGAAAAAGATATCCATGCCTCTGCTTAATGTCATGGCAGAATTTGACCACCTCGTTCCCAATGATGCAAGTAAACCGCTGAATGACGCGGTATCAAGTTCCGATAAAGAAATGCTGGTTTTCCCGACAGGACATATAGGTATCTTTGTAGGCTCCAAATCCCAGAAAGAGGTATGTCCCAGGATTACAGAGTGGTTAAAACCCAGGTCTCTTCTGGATGGGACAAAAGAAGAGAAGCCTGAACTATCTAAGGAAAAGACGCGTGAACAAAAAAGAAAGAATCGCAAATCAAAGGTGAAATAAGATGAGACTTGAAAATAAGGTTGCAATTATTACAGGAGCAGGAAGTGGTATAGGTAGAGAGACTGCGCTCCTGTTTGCAAAAGAAGGAGCAAAGGTTGTTGCGGTAGATATAAATGAAGAGAGAGGTAAAGAGATTATAAAAGAAATAGAGAACGCTGGTGGAGAGGCAATTTTTGTTAAAACGGATGTATCTAACTGGGAGCATCCAAAAGAAGTCTGTAATTTTGTGAAAAATAAATATGGTAAGATTGATGTTCTGATAAATTGCGCGGGTATTATCAGGGATGCCCTCGTGACAAAAATGACAGAAGACCAGTGGAACTCTGTCATTGACGTTAATCTGAAGGGGCCTTTTAACTGCATACGTGCAGTGGTTGATACCATGATGGAGCACGGGACTGGTGTAATTATCAATGTGTCTTCTATTATCGGGCTGTATGGCAATATCGGACAGGCAAATTATGCGGCAGCCAAGGCAGGTTTGATAGGGATAACAAAGGCATTGGCAAAAGAGCTTGGGAAAAAAGGGATAAGAGTTAATGCGGTGGCGCCAGGTTTTATAGAGACGCCTATGACAGCACAAGTGCCTGAGAAAATCCTTCAGTTTATGAAAGAAAAAACTCCCATCGGAAGACTTGGAAAGCCTGGTGATGTGGCGTATGCGCTTTTATACCTTGCCTCAGACGAGGCGAATTTCGTGAATGGTGCTGTGCTCTCTGTGGATGGTGGATTGCTCATATAGATTGGTGAAAAGAATGAATAAAGTAGTTATTGTATCGGCAACCAGAACTGCAGTCGGGAAATTCGGGGGAAGTCTGAAGGATTTTAGCCCCGGACAGCTTGGTTCTGTAGTTCTGAAAGATGCTCTGAAAAGGGCAAATGTTGAACAAAGAGAAGTTGAAGAAGTCATCATGGGAAATGTTCTTTCAGCAGGTCACGGTCAGAATGTGGCAAGGCAGGCTGCAATTGGAGCGGGAATTCCAAAAGAGGTACCCTCCTATTGCGTGAACAAGGTTTGCGGCTCAGGCTTGAAATCCGTTGTTCTGGGAGCACAATCCATCATGCTGGGTGATGCGGATGTTGTGCTGGCAGGTGGCATGGAGTCCATGTCCATGGCTCCGTATGCCCTGAAAAAAAACCGCTGGGGAGCAAAAATGGGCAACGACGAAGTTGTGGATTTGATGATATATGACGGGCTGTGGGATTTTTTCGGAAATTACCACATGGGAATTACAGCAGAGAATGTAGCAGAAAAATACGGTGTTACACGGCAAGATCAGGATGAATTCTCAGCAATTAGCCAGAATAAAGCAGAGGCTGCGATCAAGGCAGGTAAGTTCAAAGAAGAGATTGTTCCAATAGCAATCCCTCAGCCAAAAGGCGAACCTGTACTCTTTGATACTGATGAGTTCCCAAGGTTTGGTACAACAAAAGAGACCCTTGCAAAACTAAAACCAGCATTTAAAAAAGACGGAACAGTAACTGCGGGCAACGCATCAGGTATAAACGATGGAGCCGCTGCCGTTCTTCTTATGTCCGAAGAAAAGGCAAAAGAAAAAGGGCTTACCCCCCTGGCAACCATCCAAAGTTATGGGATATGTGGAGTTCCTCCTGAACTGATGGGTCTTGGTCCAATTTGTGCGACCAGAAAAGCCATAGAAAAAGCCGGCATAACTTCTGATAAACTCGACCTTATAGAACTCAATGAAGCCTTTGCATCTCAGAGCATAGCAGTTAGAAAAGAACTGGGATTGAACCCTGACAAAGTTAATGTTAACGGCGGCGCCATAGCCCTCGGGCATCCTATAGGAGCCAGCGGCACAAGGATACTGGTCACGCTTCTGAATGAATTAAGAAGAAAGAAAGGCACATACGGACTTGCAACTCTCTGTATTGGAGGAGGTCAGGGTATTGCCATGGTGGTAAAGAGGTAGATAATATGGGAAGGAAGGGAGGTTTGGAAGGTAAAGTCGCCCTGGTCACGGGAGGATCAAGGGGGATAGGTCAGGCGATCGCATTGCGGCTGGCGGAAGATGGCGCAGATGTTGCAATTAAAACCGTGAATTATTACCCGGATTTTATCGTCTGGATAAAAACTGATGACATGCAGCAGATCATTTTTGCTGACCCGAAAGGATTGGCACACATAACTAATGGTTTTGAAGATGAGAAAATCAAGTCATATGAGCACCTAAAAGATATGGGGGAAATTCTGACAAAGAAATTATCCGATAGAGGAGAGAAGCAAAAAATCAAGCTTGATTCTTATGTAATATCAGTGACTTCAGCCAGAGAAATTCAACCGATTTTTCATACGAGTCAGCCAAGTACATTAATGGAGCATCATATTCTTGTGCAGGAGGAGAATGGAAAATATATTGGTAAAATGCTGGGCGGAGATTGAATATGAGTTCCAAAATTCTCGAAATCATCGACAAAATAAAAAAAGGCACTCCTGCAAAGAACTTTGAAGACCTTCACTTAGACGTCAAAAGGTATCCTGAAAGCCCCCAAGAAGAAAACCAGAAAAAGAAACTTGCAAGCCTTTTAAAAGAATACTCGGTAGCATTTGCGAACTCTGAAGGCGGCACCCTTCTGTTAGGAATTGAAGATGACATAGCGGGTGCTAAAGCCATGACTGGCTGTAAGAACTATGACATTGAAGAAATGAGAAGAATGGTTTTTGACGGTACCAGACCTCCAATAATTATAGAAATAGAGGAAATTGCGCCGCCTGAAGGAATTGTTCTTGCGCCTGAAAGTTGAAAAAGGGTATGATTACACGGCTGGATACCTGCTCGATGTTGAAATAGACGCATTAGATCCACTTGAGATATCAAGACTGAAGAACTGGATTGAAAAATACAATCCAAAGTCGGAAATTCTTGAGCTAAAAGATGTAGACCTTTTAAAATCTCTTGGGATTATCCGGGAAATTGAAGGGGCTGATCGTCCTACTATTGCAGGGCTGCTTTTACTTGGAAAAGAACAGGTATTGAAGAAATTCCTGCCACAAAATGAGATCATCTATTTCAGATTTGAAAAGAGCGATGTTGATCCTGTACAGAGCGCATACATGAAGATGCCCCTTCTTAGAACCATAGAAAGGATATGGAACCTGATCGAACCTTATAATCAGGTTCACACAATAAAAGATGCTTTTCTCGAAACCCCTGTACCCAGCTTTCCAGAAGATGTTGTAAGGGAAGCCCTGTTAAATGCCGTAGTTCATAGAGACTATACCCTGCCTGATTCAATATACGTAAGAGTGTTTTCTGATCGAATTGATATCTCAAACCCTGGTTCTTTCATTGGTGGCGTGACACCAAATAACATTCTGACGCACCCACCAGTAAGACGCAACCCGCTTTTGGCTGAAATATTCCAGCATATAGGTGCGGTGAACCGTGGAGGTCTGGGGGTGGACAGGATGTATCGCAGACTTCTTTCCTATGGGAAATTGCCTCCCGAATATCCAGAAATTACAGGTGTAGTTCAGGTTATTATCAGGAATGGCGCTTTTGATGAAGCAATGGCGAAATTTGTGGGGAGAAAAGCCCGAGGAGGTCATGGCTGGAGGCTTGAAGAATTAATAGTGCTGCATCATTTGAGAAGGAATGATAAAATCTCGACAAATGAAGCTTCGATCATACTTCAGAGAACTCAAAGAGAGACGTCTGAATTCTTGAACTCAATGGAAGGTGTTTTTATTGAACGTATTGGTGCAGGAAGGGGGACGTATTATCAGCTTACTAATGAAACATTATCTTCCATAGGGGAAAAAGAAAAATACACCCGAATAAAAGGGCTTTCAGAGGAGCAAAAACTTCAGCTTCTAAAAAATCATCTCAAAACTAATGAGCGAATTACAAATGAAGAGGCGAGGGTGATATGTGGAGTCAATAGATATCAGGCTGCAAGGCTCCTTAAGAAACTCGTACTCGAAGGGCTACTCATACCGCAAGGAACAGGACGAAGCGCACATTATGATATTAATCGCTCATTTAAATGAGCGCGCACGTTTTATTGAGGCAAATCACAATTATCAATTATGAAATGTAAATGAATATTAAAAAGGTGGCATCTATTTCCTTAGACTCTTTCCTCTCATCTCTAAAACCCCGCCAGCTTGAATCCATAAAATACAACCAAGCCCCCCAACTGATCCTCGCAGGCGCAGGCACAGGCAAGACCACGACCATCACTGCAAAGATCGCATACATGGTCGAAAAAGACGAGAAACTCCTAACAAAATTATTTAAAGAAGCACGATAATATATTATTCTAAATTAAGCGGTACAAACAGGCGAGCTCTTCGGCTTCATCGGCCCTAACGGCGCGGGCAAAACAACCACCCTGCAAATGCTCAGCGGTCAGATACCCCCTACTTCCGGCACCGCGAAAGTCTTAGACATAGATGTTGTTGCCGATCCCATCTCAGTAA
>JBDROC010000202.1:0-2268 GCA_043810475.1 Methanobacteriota archaeon
AATTAAATGGCAAGAAACATTCGTGTTGAGAAAATCACACAGACTCCTATAGAAAAACAGGAGATAGAGATCGTTGAACGAAAAGGGGTCGGGCACCCTGACAGCATGGCTGATGGTTTTGCAGAGGCAGTAAGCCGGGGACTATGTAACGAGTATATCAAAAAATTTGGAACAGTGCTCCATCACAATACAGACCAGGTAGAGGTCGTGGCAGGGCGCTCACATCCGGAATACCGCGGTGGAGAACTTGTTTCGCCGATATATGTGCTTCTTGTAGGAAGAGCAACGAAAGAATTCCAGAATAAAAAGATCCCTACCGATACTACAGCAGTAAGAGCAGCAAAGCAGTACCTGAAGAATACCCTTCCTGACATAGACCCTGAGAACGATGTCATCATCGACTGCAAGCTTGGGGACGGGTCTACAGACCTGCAGAGCGTTTTTAAGCGAGGAAAGGCTCCGATGGCAAACGATACCTCTTTCGGTGTAGGACACGCTCCCTTCTCAGAGGTAGAGCAGATAGTGTATAATACAGAGCGCCAGATGGTGCTGAATTTCAAGAAGGACATGCCGGCAATAGGCACAGATATCAAGGTCATGGGTATGAGGAAGAATGATAAAATAACGCTTACTGTTGCCTGTGCAATGATAGGTAAGCATATAGATGACCAGAATCACTATTTCTCAATAAAGGATGAACTCAGGGAGAAGATACTCGACCTTTCAGGAACATATACAGACCGTGAAGTCGAGGTCTTCGTGAATACCGGTGACGATGAAGAAACCGGCTCGGTATACCTTACAGTTACAGGGACTTCTGCTGAAATGGGTGACGACGGCTCGGTAGGGCGCGGGAACAGGTGCAACGGTCTTATTACCCCGAACAGACCCATGAGCATGGAAGCCACAAGCGGCAAGAATCCTATAAACCATGTGGGCAAGTTGTACAACCTTCTCTCCACCCAGATAGCGAATGACATCGCCACAAACGTATCCGGGATAGACGACGTGTATATCCGTATCCTTTCCCAGATAGGGAAACCGATAGATCATCCTCTGATAGCAAGTGCACAGGTGATACCCCAGGACGGCGCCAATATGAATGCAATAAAGTCAGAGTCTGAAGCCATCATCGATAAGTGGCTCGGAGATATCACCAAGATCACAGAGATGATAACCAGGGGAGAACTGGCTACTTTCTAGAGGAATTTTTTTATGAATGATGTGGATATTGTTGTGGAAGCAGACGGGAAAAATATACCGATGAATGGATTTGTCGGAAAGATCTTGGTAGGCATGATCACAGGTTCGTTAGGAACCCTTCGCGGTGTTGAAGACGGCTGGAAGACCCTGAACATAACGATAAAAAGATGAATAAAATATGTCGCGATCTGCTCTCATTCTCGCTGGAGGAAGGGGAAGCCGCTTAGGATTCAGGGAAAAAGCCCTTATTGAGATAAAAGGAAAAACGTTGATAGCCTTTGTCATTGAAAGACTTGAAAAATCTGTTGATGAAATAATAATTTCTGTTCGTGATGAGGCACAGAGTAAGCTTCTAAAGACCATATTCCCGAAACTGCGATACGCCTGTGACAAGTATGAAAACACAGGTCCTCTTGCAGGTATTCTTTCAGGGCTTTCGATCTGTAAGTACGAGTATTGTTTTATTGCAGCATGCGATATGCCTTTTATTAATGAAACTGCTGTAAATTTTCTTTTTGATAAGTGCAGGGATCATGATGCAGCGATCCCACAGTGGAGTGATGGATCTTTTGAGCCACTTCATGCAGTTTATAATTGCAATTCAATGATGAGTGAAACAAAAAAATCCATCGAAAACACTGAAAACACAATACTTGCACCTATCTTGAGACTTAATGTAAATTATGTGCCTGTTGAAGAAATACGAAAAACATATCCAGATTTAAAAACATTTATTAATATTAATACATGCGAAGATCTAGAAAAGATTGATCCAGAATGCTGGAAGCTATGACATATTGAAACTTGCCAGCACAGTATCAAGATTTTGCAGTATGGAATTAACGCAAAAAACACAAAATTCGTAAAGATCTTACGGCTAAACTTTGCGTTTTTTGCGACCTTTGCGGTGAAAAAAAATTAAATCTTATCCAGCTTTTCAATTCCAACCTTCTTAACGAAGGGCTTATTGATCTTGTCCGGCATCCAGTCCGGTTTGTTCTTTGGTGCGGCCATTATTTGTTTCCAGCCCTTGAATATGTGTATCTTCTTTGTCCCTCGCTCCCT
>JBDROC010000203.1:0-3001 GCA_043810475.1 Methanobacteriota archaeon
CTGTTTTATCCTTCTTCATAGAGTTCTCGTTCTCCTTTGCTTGTTTTGCGAACGCTTATGATTCGAATGGTATCACCTTCTTCAGTGTGAGATACCACGACAAGCCGTCCTCTTTCAGAGACACCAAAGGTAATATATCGCTCTTCATAAACTGAATGATCTGGATCACAACCGGTGATGGCCATGGGGTCACTCAGGGCGGTTGCTGCTTCCTTGAAGGAAACTCCATGTTTCTTAAGGTTTCGTTTTGCCTTTATTGGGTCCCATTCGATTTTCATGGTTTAGATTATATCATCTTCCTGTGCTTATGCTCGGAGTTTTCAAATCATTCGACGCCCAACATTCGCTTCACCCGGGCCATTAGGCGTCGGAGTGAAAGCGAGGGTTAACGGGATGCGCCGCTTCTTTTCTTTTTCCGTTTCTTTTTCTTCGGCTTTTTCTGATTTCCTTTTGTTTGGGCTATCAATTCAAGTTTCGCACCATATTGTTGAATGACCTCTTTTCGTAACTCTTCCAGTTTCGGCTCGGGACACCCAAAGGCAAGCGCAGAATATGCCCAATTACGCTGCCGAATCATATCTCGTTCCAATTTCCCATTACATTCTTCGCATAGCCCCAAATCATTGACAGGTTGAATAATGTCACACGCCTGACACTCCCCCTCATAAAGGCCAAAGTCATTTAAATCATCGTCCTCGAAGTCAAATATGTCTTCGGCTTCAACATCAATGGTCGCTTCAGTGAGCTGACTTTGCCCTAATTCCGTTAATAGCACTTCATCTATTGTACGCTCACCACACGTTGGACAAATAATCTTTTTTTCAAAACACGGTCTATACGAGTTCTCAGACAAAGTGATCTCGCCAACCTCACAATCGAAAACATTCCCGCATTTCTTACATTCAAAGTTAATTTCCATTTCAATCTTCTTTAATGGGAGCCGCTAACGGTGCCCACTTTAGTTTCAATTTCTTTTGAGATTGAGCACAGTCTTGTAGATATAAATTTATAAGATTCTGGTAAGGAACTCCCGTTTCCTCAGAAAGCTTCTTAAAGTATTCGATAACATCAATCCCTAGCCGAAGCGTGACCTGCTTTTTTAGATATTTCGCATAAGGGTTCTTCACTGATTTTGAAAAATCGTATTCTTCCTTCATAATAAAAAACTCCCGTATTGTTTCTGCTTCTTTTTCGTTGCCTTTCGGGCAGAAATGATTCTAATCAGCATGTCATTTTCTCGATAACAATGACATACAACAAGCCCTTAATCGAAAGCTTATTCCAAGGAGTATAAATAGCTCCTCATCACTTGAATGCTCCGTGTCAAAAATCATTCTTGCATTTGGATCTGAAAAAACGGTTTGAGCCTCTTGAAAAGATATTTTATGCTTCTCAAGATTCTCCCTTGCCTTCTTTTCATCCCAGCTAAATGATATTGAAGCCATATTGTTATTATAATTATATTGGCATTACAGGTCAAGGTTTTTATTGCAGAACGCTGCTTTTCAGCAGGGCGGCTTTTTGCGTCCGCTGCAAAAGCCTTGTTCGGTGTAATTTCTTCAGTTCTTCATGTGCTTTTTTGCCGATTTAATGAATCGCCCGAAAGCTTTGTTTTTTTTCCGTTTGTCCAGGTATGACATCTCGTAGTACTCTGACTCCTTCTTGAGCTTGATAAAGTTGAAATAACGGTCTTCATCCAATTCACCTTTTTCAATTGCGGCCCTGATAGCACAGCCGGGCTCGTGTTGGTGACTGCAATTTGCATATCGACAATTTTCAGAAAGCTCGACAAATTCCTCGAAGCTTATGTTGACTCCGTCGCCGGCCCCTACAATGCCAAGTTCTCTCATACCAGGCGTATCAATCAACATGGCACCTTGGCTAAGAACGATGAGTTGTCGACGTGAGGTCGTATGGGTCCCTTCACCTGTACTGCTGACGGCCTTTGTTTCAAAGGCTTCCTGGCCTATGAGACGGTTAATGAGAGTCGTCTTCCCCACGCCCGATGAACCAAGCAGACAATATGTCTTTCCCGAATAGAGCGCCTGTTGAAACGCATCGAACCCGATTCCTGTGATATTGCTGAGTGCAATCACTCTGGCTTTGGTGACAGAATTGATGATCGCAAGTTTCCGAACCAACTCATCCTGGGTGATCAAATCCGTCTTCGTGAGGATGACAATCGGCTCAACACATCCGTCCGCTGCCATTACCAGGTATCGATCCAACCGGCGTGGATTAAAGTCAAAATGGCATGATTGAACAATGAAAGCGGTATCTATGTTGGCTGCAATCATCTGGAAATCGATGTTTTCACCAGGGGTCTTGCGCCGCAAGAACGTCTTTCGCTGAAAGACCCGGTGAATGATAGCTGCGGTGTCGTTGTTATAATACTGTGCCGTCACCCAATCTCCGACACATGGCAGGTCGACGGAACTATTGATCTGGAAAGCAAGCTTTCCTGACAACTTCGCTGGTACTTCTCTCGATTCGTCTTTTATGATGTATGAACCGCGGTCAACTGCGGATATGCGAGCAAAGTCGCAACCATCCATGCTTAACTCAGTGCTATGCGTTTCAAACCATTGGTCGAAACCTAAATCTCTTAATTTCATATAGTCGTATCACCGTAAAGGGGGACGTTGGTTCCAAAATGATTTATGATCTAAAGTCGATTTATAAAGGGGGACGTTGGTTCCAAAACGATTTATGATCTAAAGTCGATTTATTATGAATGCAAGGAGGCACGGGTAATGTTACTCCATTATTGATTAGGCCTCAACAATATTAAAATCAATAATTTACAACAATCTCAATGCGGTGAAATCGTTTTGGAACCAACGTTATATTGTAATCCATCAAGGGGAAACATCCCCGAGGGTACTATTAACAAGAGCAGTATAAAATGATGTGAGTCATAGCATAAGAAGAAACCTCCTGTTAAGAGATAAAATGAATAGTACCAAAAATCTTAACGAAGGAGGTTTCAAATGGATATTGT
>JBDROC010000204.1:0-8090 GCA_043810475.1 Methanobacteriota archaeon
GATATTGCATCACCCACAATAACTGCAATGGGATTTTCTTTTCCTTCAAAAATATTCTTGATAAGATTTGATTGGTTTTCGGAATATTCTGGTTTGAAAAATTCAAACCATTTCTTAAGATAAGGCTTCATCTTGTTATCGTAAAGTTGTTGAAACTCATCGATAACGTTGCTTTGTCCCATGAACTCTGAATAAAGCTTTCTATGAGCGGCATCAAGCTTCCATAGCGTTTTAATATATTCTGCAATAAAAATATCCATCTTTTTAATTGTGGTAACAGCAGGAAGCTCAAGGAAGCAAAGGTCATTGACATCAGACCACCAATCAGCCCCTATTATCCTTGCAGCTTCGCTTTGCCCTCTTTGCTTTATGAATTCTTTAACAATTTCATCTATAGTTCCATTTTTTATTCCATGTAAAACGGCTTCCAGGCATTTTGTATCGAGCTTGATAAATGGATGATCTGGATTTAGTGCTGCAAAATCAGGCTCAGCCAGGCGCTCCTGTGGAAAAATATCTGCGTATTGATTGAGTGCCTGTTCGTAATCTCGAAGCTGCAACCATTCTTTATATATCTCTAAGAAATGTTCTTTACTATTTTTTGTCTGAATGTTTGAAAGTATAGAAATAGCAATTTCTTTAGCCACCGTCTCTGCTGGCTTATTTTTTGTTTCATTATCAGAGTATTTTTCGATTTTAGTATAAAAGACATTCATGCTCTTTTTATTTTTCTTCTCAAAATCTTTTGGATTTTTCAGGAAATTCAAAATATCTTTGCTGCTAAATATTTCTCCTTCTGGCATAAGTTTCTGCCAGTACTTTTTACCTTTATCGATACTCTGGATGCCAGCAGTTATCAATTCTTTATCATTCAGTTTACTATCAAAATCAAGTTCTAATTTAAGCTTATCTCTGATATACCTCGCCAGATTTTCTTTTATGGCTCCCCCCGTAGCAGCATATTCTCTGCAAAATTTCATCTGTTCGAGAGGTCTTGCACTTCTGATCAATACTTTCTTTCCCCTGAGATTTTTTTCAATCCGATACTTGGATTCTAATTCTGAGATATCATCATTTACACAGATATATTCCACTTTAAGGGTGGATGATATTGTTTGCAGTACAGCTTCAAGATCCCCATCTTTGTCAATCACAACTACCCTATCATATTCTGCTTTTCCGAACATGTCCTTTATATCAATTTCAAGCCATTTATCAAGCATCTCTGCACCTTTATTTATTCTTGAGAATTTTAGCCATATCTTCTGTCGTTCTATATTTCTGGTTTGAACTTCGTGGTTTTTCCGGGATCGTCCTTATTAAGAGGCCAAGTTGTATCAACTTATTTAATCGTCTTTTTCCGCCTCCTGCTTTAATACTGTATCCGAGTTTCTTTAGAATTTCACTTGAAGAGAGAGGATTTTCAGCGCAAATCATGAGAATTTGAAATTCGTCATCAGTTAATTGAGTCTTATCAACATGGCCCTTATCGACTTGGCCTTTATCAACATGGCCCTTGTCAATTTTGTCACTATCAGCTTGTTTTTTGTCAACATGGCCCAAATCAACTTGGCCCTTAACAATAGGTCTTTGATAAATAATTGTGAAAAATGTATCTGCCTCGAATTTTACATCCAATCCCCGTTGCGCCATAGCATTGCGTATCCGATTGATGCCAGACCCCACTTTTTCGATCAAATCAAGTCTATAGAACATATCAAAGATCGCATACATGGTCGAAAAAGAAAACATCGACCCCTTCCATCATTCCTCTATAAACCACCACCGTCGTTCGCTTCTCCGACCGCGGCGACCGGGCGGTGCACGTCGGTAATTGAAGGGGCAACTGGTTGCCCTGCATCCAGTGCAATCTCATCCCGATTCTATGCCCACAAATCCCCATTGAGTATGGATTCTGTTTTATCACTGGTGCTGTGATATTTTTTATGGATCCTCACCAGGTAACCATCTCCTGTCTTTTCAGGTTCTTCAAATATAGCGTCCACTCCCAGGAGCCTCAAGTGGTCTTCGAATTCCTGCACGGTTTTCAAGTTCCTGACCTTTATCTGCACGGTCTCGGTTATGCGCTCCCCCAACTTTTTCTTCCTGATGGTCTTTATCATGGGCATAAGGATGCTCCTCCCCAGCATGCGGCATCTCTCTTCCAGCTTATCTTCAGTTTCATTCCATTCAAAAGCCTGGAACGCTTCCCTGCACACTCTGGGGAAAAAAAAGTCCCTTCCATAATCGTTGTAAAATTCAAAGGCATATCTTAAGTCTGCGCAGTTACTCATCGAACTTGTATATTTCACAGGCGGAAGCAACATTTCGGGATCCTTGATGACAACACCCTCATTCAGTGACATCCCGAACCCCTTGATGATACTTGCTATCTCAGTATGCGCTTTTTCAACATCATACTCCCCGAAAAGCCTGACTGATCTGAGCCCGTATTCATCCACGAGCCGCCGCCGATTTTTCACGGGCATCAGCTTCCCGGTCAGCTTCTCCCTGATATCGAATACAAAGAATTCAAGGGATTCGATATCGTAAATCAATTTAGGGACATAAGGGCTGTCAGGCCCCACCATCTCCCCGCACAACACAAGGTCTGGATGCTGCAAAAAAAAATCGCGTCCGACAAGCTCACGGGCTTTCTCGGTAGTGTAAGGACAGACAAAACCACCTCTTGTAAGCCCCGCTATCTCATCGTCGATGAGCGCGACCCTTATATTGTAGCCGTTCATCTTCTCCTCCACAGCGACCTTTTCGCACGAAGAGAAATGAGCTGCAATACCGGGATAAAGCATCAGTGCGCGCGGTATTTTAGGGAAGCCCCGCACAACGTCGAACGGTTTAAGGAATATGCAAGTCCCGGCTTCGATCCCTGATATGGGCTTATCGAACCTGAATAAGTCCTGTTTACCCCTGACGTATTGTAATGTCTTTCTCTGGATCGCACCTGTTATCCTGTGATCGGGAATATCCAGCAGTTCAGATACTTTTTCAACATCCAGCTTCTCAATAAGTTCCGAAGAGACATCTCGCCTCATCCTGACTCCGTTCCATTATAACGATCCTTTCATGACTGGTTCATCGAAGCCAGATGCTTGATGATCGATCTTCTGCTGATAATGCCCACCATCTCATCCATGAGATTCATGACTGGAACACCCCCAATATTTTCATACAGTATCAATGAAATTACCTCAGAAATTGGGGTATTTGTCCTGACGGTTTTTACATTATGCGTCATGATATCACTCACGATCAGGTTGCGTATCCTCTCATCCTGCTGATTATCAGGAACCAGGTTCCTGAAATTCATCATCCCATTTGCAACATCTCTTTCTGTTATGATACCCGCGACGATCCCATTTTCAATAACCGGAAGCCTTCCAATATCTTTGTCCAGCATCAAACGGCGCGCATGCGCCACCCGTTCTCCCGGGCTCACTGAAATGGCTTCTTTCATGACATCGGCAGCGTAACCTTTTACTGCACGGGCATTTTTCATGAGTTCATGAGGCGTCACCCAGCCGTGAATTTTGCCATTGTCCGTCACTACAAGTACCCCTCCGCTCCTATTCATCAGGGCAACAGCATCCTTGATATCCATATCTGGAAGCACCTTTGCAAACATATTCGTTGTTGCAGTTGCAACATGCAGTGACGAGGCGGGCAGATTGGAGCTCTTCCACGTACCCAGTTTGCGTGCAATGCTTCTCATAGTTATTACGCCCTGTACATCGCCTCCATTCACCACAAGGAGCCTTCGCGTATCATGTTTGTTCATCAGTTCCATGGCATGCGAAACGGTATCTGCTTTGTGCACCTGTATCGGCTCGGTCATTATTTCTTTTACCTTCATGTTGTTTCACCTCACAATGTCAGTATTGCATTTACTATGTTATCCCCGGTCAATATCCCCATTACCCCGTTACCTATCACGGGCACACCATTAATTTTCTCTTTCACCATTATCCCTGCGGCATATGTAGCCGTGTCTTCCAAGTTAACACTGATTAACGGGCATGACATTATATCTTCTGCCACAAGTGGTACCTCCCTTATGTATCTGTTCTGTTTCTTCCCGGCATAACTCTCCTTGCGCGTCATCTTTATTTCTTTATGGGGCAGGTCTCCCGTTTTGCCCTTCATTTCTGTAAAAGCCAGGTTCGAGCTGGTGATGATCCCTACGGGTTTATCATTATCTTCCATGACAACAGCCCTGTCTGATGAATTCGCATCAAGTTCATAAATGATATGGCTGATCGTATGATGCCTGTGGATGGTAATGGCAGGTTCTATTTTCAGATCCTTTACTTTCATATCAAGAGGTAATTCTGAAAAATATCTGATCAAATCCCATTTTGTGACTATTCCTATAACTTCATTCTTATTGTTGACCACAGGTAACCCGCCAATATTGTTTTCGACCATAAGCTCAGCGAGCTGTTTGGGCGTTGCGTCGGGATATATTGTGATCAGGCTCCCAGTCATGACCTGCCTTATAGGAATACTGTCTATGGGTCTTCGACGCCACTGCGGTTCTGCCTGGTTAAGCCTCCTGCTGATATCCTTCTTTGTCACTATCCCTATGGGGTTTTTGTTCTCTATAAGCACAAGCCTTCCGATCTTGTGACGCAGCATCAGGTTCCTTGCTCTGGCTACAGTTTCTTCAGGTGATACTACGTAAACAGGTGAACTCATTATCTCTCTGATTTTCATGATCCCTCAATCTGCGATTGCTCTGACAAAGTCGCGTTCAGTTATAATCCCTTTCAATTCTCCATCCTCAAGCACAGGGAGCGAACCCACGTTCTTATCAAGCATCAAGCTCGCAGCTTCCCCGATATCAACATCCGACGTGGTAAAAAGCACATCCCTTTTTATCAGGGTTCTGATAGGCACTTCGAAAACCTCTCTTGCATTTCCCGTGACAAGACGGTCAAACATCTCTCCGCTGCCCAGTAAGCGCAGGATGTCGGAGGCGGTTATTATCCCGATAAGGACATTGTCCCGGATTATGGGGAGTCTCCTGAATCCGTTATTCACCATTGATCTTGCCGCCGCCCCTACTGTCATATCAGGTGGGGCTGTAACAACGTCTTTACTCATGTATTCATTTACGGTCTTCCCTGTCATTACTCCGGAGATCAAAAACATAAAATCCCTCTCCGAAACAATAGCCTTCACCCTGCTGTCACCATCGGTGATCGGAACGCCGCTTACGTTCTCTTTTATCATTATATTGAGAGCGTCCTTGAGTGAATCCTTTTCATTCATGCATACCACGTTCTCTTCCATGATCTCACTGATACTTCCGTTGACAGCTGCAAGCAGGTTTCCCTTGAACCTGTTCTTTACGATGAGGTGTCTTGTACCTCCACCCAGAAAATCTACGATGTCCTGTGATGTCACAATACCTTTCAGCCGGTTCGTACCCGCATCTGCAACAGGAAGTCTCCTGAAACCTTTACTGAACATGGTTTTTACTGCACCGATAACAGACATCGTGGGCGGGATGGTAACCACATCTTTTGAAGCTATCGTCATTATGTCACCCTGATGCTCTGATATCCGGGATTTAAAATCTAGTGGAGCCTGGTTTCGAATATATCCACCACGGACTTCCTTTGATACTGCATTAGCTTTCTGGTTTTTCATAAAAACACCTTTAAATGAACGCTTTTATTATATCGTTTCTATCCACAATACCGATAAGATCTCCGTTGCTGACCACAGAAAGTCTTCCTACATCCAGTTTGAGGAATGCCTGAATGGCTTCTTTTAAAGTTGCCTGGGGAGAAAGAGTATACGCCGGAGAGCTCATAACTTTTTCAACAGGGGGGGACATGGTAGATTTTGTCCCGTGCTCATCTTCTCTTTCGATCCTTGCATATCCTGCCCGGATAATATTTCGTCTTGTCACCATCCCGACAAGCTGACCGTCCTTTACAACAGGAAATCCGGAAAAGCCCATCGCTTTCATATTCAGCCATACTCTGGCTATGCTATCCTTTGGAGAGCATGACTTTACATTTCTGGTCATTATATCCTCAACGATCTTTTCAGGTGCTTTATCTAACTTCAGATTCCTGAAGATATCCACAGTGCTCAGGATACCTGCCAGTGTTTTGTCCTGACTTGATCTTATCACAGGGACTCGCCCCATATCTGCATCCACCATTAATTTTGCGGCATGCATCATATCCATGTCAGGATACACCTCAGGGACCTCTGAAGTAAAACCTTCCACTGTGACGTTGGATTTCGTAGAATAAATGCTTAAAGCATCCTTTTCAGAAAGTGTGCCTATAACGCGGTTCTTTGAATCCACAACAGGCAGGGTGCGTTTATTCTGGTCTCTTATCATTTGACGCGCATGTGTCATGAAATCGGCATCATGCAAAAAAACAGGGTTCTTTGTCATTATGTCTTCCACTTTCATAATGATACCTCCTTTTATCATGTATATATATTTTGTTTTACAGTCCTAAATTTCTGCACAGCTCTCGCAAAGCAGTTTGCCGTTCACAAGTAGCAGATCATCAACGTTATCCCCGCATTCCTCGCAGATACCCCGGTGGATCCTTTGAGGTGTTTCGATTGCAAAGATCTTTTCGCGATGCATCTGGATAAGGTCAGAGAAAATGCTTCCCATTTCCGCTGAAACTGCGATGAGGTCGATATCTGTAACAATACCGATCAGCTTTCCCATCTCCACTACAGGTAACCTTCGGATCTTCATTTTGACCATCATATGCATGGCTTCCGTGACGTCCTCGGTGGCAGATACGGTTATCAAAGGGGTTGTCATCAGTTCCTTGACAGAAATAGCACCTGGTTTAAGATTCCTAGTTATTATCTTTCTAACAATATCGCGTTCAGTGACAATTCCTATCGGGTGTTTTCCATCCGTAATAATGACACTGCCAACATCAAGCTCCAGCATTTTTCGGGCTAATTGCGGGACATCGCTTTTGATGTCAACAGTCGCAACGTTCCTCGTCATTATATCTTTTACCGGCATCCTGAGTTCCATGTGTATTTCTCCCTATAATATAGTAATGTTCTTTGAAGTGTTTATATGTTGTGCTATTTCATCTTTTTCTTAATAATAGCCACATCTCCAAGCGTAGTTCCTCTTATGAACCCGCCCCCGCGCTGGTCCTGTGACGATACTCTTTCCGTCAGTTTGATATTCAGCGCAGTTTCAAGCTTTTTTCTTATCGAATCCTCTGGCACAAGTTCCTCGCGCTCTATCTTACGAAGCAGTGTGGATTTCTCCATCATCTTTGAAGCCAGTTCTTCTATCTTTAAGCCCTGCGATTCCCTTGCTTTCCTGATCATACCGGCATAATCCGAGATTAATTCGTCCTCAAGTTTATCAAAGGCATCACGTCTGGGTTTATGGGTTACGATCGCCCTTTCTGTGGGCATTATCTTTCTTGAGACCGGCGTCCACTTATCCGACACTTTTCCATAACGGGAACATTTGCTGCATAGATCCAGAACCGTCCCTTCAACTGTCGCCCTTATCGGTGCTCCCTTAATATCTATACCGCATATTTCGCATTGCATTTCAGACGAAAACTCTATATAACGTCCACGCTTAAATATCATTCGGAAACGAATATGTCTGAGACCCAGGAAAACCGAGAAATCCAGATCGGAATAGGAAACGATGACTTTTCCAGATATCTGATGGACCGGATCAAGATGCTCGAAGAGAGGAACAATATCCTGAGGGAGCAGGCAAACAAGATCGAACTTGAGAAACGGTTTACTGAGAACCAGAAACTCAAGTACGAAAGAGAGATCCGCCAGTTCAAGAGCGAACTTGAAAGGCTTAAAATGACACCCCAGGTCGTTGGTAGTGTCGTAGATGTTCTTGATGGTAATAAAGTGGTTATCAGAAGCAGTACAGGCCCCCAGTTCGTAGTAGGGTCTTCGCAGTTCATAAACAGTTCAGATCTGGTGCCCGGGACAAGGGTTTCACTAAATTACCAGACCCTTGCGGTGACAAGCATCCTGCCATCTTCCCGCGATCCGTTCGTGAACGGCATGGAAGTTTTGGAGAAACC
>JBDROC010000205.1:0-2125 GCA_043810475.1 Methanobacteriota archaeon
TTATGAACGATACATTAAAGTCACTGAACTGATATTTAGCCCACAGATGACCCAATGGGCGCGTGGCCTAGCCCGGATATGGCGGCAGCCTCCTATTTTTCAGGAGAAAGCTGTAGGTCGGGGGTTCAATTCCCTCCGCGCCCGTCTTCAAAAACCTTATAATCTTACAGGTAGATATATATTAATATTAAAGGCGTAAAATGACTTTGCTTCAAAATAAACAAAAACAATTTGAGAAAATAATAAAAGAGATCGAGAAGGGTAATACAAGTGAAAGTAATGCCTCATCTCTGATGCAAATATTGAATGATCAGCCATCGATGATACCTGAGGTTATCAGATCACTTTCTTATATAATGGCAAAGGTTGATCAAAGACCCTACATAGCCGCATGTCAGGTTCTAAACTTAATAGCTGATGAATACCCGGATACAGTATCTGATTCATTGGAAATGATAATAGAACTCCTGAAATACAGGGAAAAAGAGCTTAATGAACACGAATGGGTAACTACTCTTGAATTACTCACAAAGATAAATCAGGGATATCCAGAGAAAATAAAGATCGCGGTGCCTGGATTACTTACTGCACTTGGAAATTCCAATCCGAATATTAGAGAAGCGGCTTATTTTTTGCTCGCACTTATTGCAACCAATAACCCTGATTCTTTCAAAGACCGTTCAAAAGAACTGATCAGAGTTCTAAGCGGTATAAACGTTGACGAAAGGATCAATGGTTGCAAGATAATCGGAAAAATAGCAGAAAAAAATCCAGAGATCGTGGAAAAAACATATTATCTGGTAGAGGACCTTTTCCTTAACCATCCTGACAATAATTTACGCCGGGAGGCGGGATTTGCAGCAGATAAATTAAGACCAAAAGGTGCTGCAAAGCAGCCAGATATCAATGTTTCTGTGGCCGACCAGGAAGATATTCGATCTGAGACGGAAATCACACCCGGGAAAGAAATTGATATTAAAGATAAGATCCAGATTGAAACAGTTCTCCAGAGGATGATGAAGGGTGGCGTCATAGAGTCAGTAATTCTGGTTGACACTGATTGCAGGGTGCTCTTTCAATCAGGTCCTCAGATAGATAATTCACTTCTCACCAAACTTGTTTCGATAATATCATTAGAAAAAGACGAAACATTCAAGAAAAGGATCACTATTGAGCAGGCAGATAAAAATATAATAGCTGTTCGCATTGGCAAAAAAACCATTCTTGTGGTTGTAACTGGCGCAGATACTTCAATTGGTATGCTTTTCCTTACGCTGAATAAATCCATTGAAAAATTAAATGATATGCTAATGGACGCTGGACTTACCTGAATGCATTATCATATTATCCTTACAAAAGAATGCAACCTGAACTGCAGCTATTGCGAGGGGGGTAGTGATACACCTCCGAAGGAGTTACAGTACCAGATATCAGACCTAAAATCCTTCTTATCTAAGGATGAAGCGCCTGTTGTTGAATTTTATGGAGGGGAGCCACTTTTGCGTATTGAGACAATGAAAAAGATCATGGATTCAATGCCGGGGCGCTTTGTTATCCAGACAAACGGGCTATTTCTGGATAAGCTTGAACCGCACTATTTAAAAAAATTCCATTCCATTCTGGTTTCAATTGACGGACCAAAAGAAGTGACAGATGCTAACAGAAGTGGAGGGGTGTATGATAAGATTATCCGAAATATCAAGTTTATCCGGGAAAGGGGCTTTTGCGGCGACCTTGTCGCCAGGATGACAGTGCCGCAGGGTACTGATATCTATTCGAACGTGCGCCATCTTGGAGGTATAGAAGAGTTCGATCATGTACACTGGCAGCTCGGCTTTGAGATGTTCTGGGAAAGCGGGCTGGATGATGATATGGGACTTGAGGAATGGATCCAGTCATACAACTCTGGCATCTCATCGCTTGTTAAATGGTGGGTAAGAGAGATGGAACTCACAGGTCGCGTCCACGGTATCGTCCCGTTCATCGGCTTGACGAACTCGCTTCTCTCAGGTGAGCCTTCGCACCTTCGATGCGGTTCAGGTATTGACTTTTTCTCGATAATGCCTGACGGTAGGATTTCAGCTTGCCCTGTGTCTATTGATTTTGATTTCTCGATAGTCGGTTC
>JBDROC010000206.1:0-5394 GCA_043810475.1 Methanobacteriota archaeon
ATTCTTCTCGTGTATTCTTCAAGGGTCTTCAGATGATCCTTTTTTATCCCTATCGGCGGCAGCACGCAAGCACTGTCTCCAGAATGTATTCCCGCAAGTTCGATATGTTCCATTATTGAAGGAATGAATACATCTTTGCCATCTGAAATAGCATCCACTTCACATTCAAGTGCATCTTCCAGGAACTTATCAATAAGCATCGGCTTCTCAGGTGTGATCTCGATGGCTCCTTCAACATATTTCCTGAGCTTTTCCTCGTCATATACTATCTCCATACCCCCGTCCACCCAGTACATAGGATGGACGGACCACAAGCGGATAGCCGATGCGTGAAGCAACCTTGAGAGCCTGTTCAAGCGATGTGGCTGTACCATGTTCAGGCGCCGGGATATTCAGTTTCTTGATAACATCAGAGAATCGTTCACGGTCTTCCGCAAGGTCAATGCTTTCAACTGAAGTACCAAGTATTTTTACGCCAGCTTCTTCAAGTTCCTCAGCAATGTTAAGGGGCGTCTGCCCGCCGAACTGAACAATTGCACCTTCAGGTTTTTCTTTCTCATAGATGCTCAGCACATCCTCTACAGTAACAGGCTCAAAATACAACTTGTCTGAAGTGTCGTAATCAGTGGAAACAGTTTCAGGGTTGCAGTTGACCATAATGGATTCATATCCCATTTCTCGAAGCTTAAATGCAGCATGGACGCACGTATAGTCAAACTCAATACCCTGACCTATCCTGTTAGGTCCGCCTCCAATTATCATGATCTTCTTCCTGTCAGATACAGGCACTTCATCAGGAGCGTTATATGTGGAATAATAATATGCCGCATTCTCAGCCCCGCTGACCGTTACGATATTCCATGCCTGCCGCAGTCCAAGGGAAAGACGATGTTTTCGGATCTGTTTCTCAGGGACTACAAGTATCTTTCCGAGGTACCTGTCAGAGAAGCCGTCTTTTTTTGCCCTGATAAGAAGAGCATCGGGCAGCACTTTGCCTTTATACTTAAGTATCTCATTTTCCAGTTCTACGAGTTCTTTCATTTGCTGCACGAACCAGTGTTTTATGTGAGTAAGTTGGTACAGTTCCTCGACCGGAATCTCCTTTCGCAGCGCTTCATACATGATGAACTGGCGTTCAGACGACGGCTCGATCAATAACTTGCGCAATTCATCAAGTGTGAGCTTATTAAAATTTTTAGCAAAGCCAAGTCCATAGCGTCCTGTCTCAAGCGACCGTATGGCTTTCTGGAATGCTTCTTTATATGTTTTCCCTATGCTCATTACCTCGCCCACAGCACGCATCTGTGTTCCGAGCTTATCTATGGAGCCTGGGAACTTTTCAAAAGCCCACCTCGCGAACTTCACCACAACGTAATCCCCAGATGGAGTATATTTATCGAGTGTTCCATCGCGCCAGTAGGGAATATCGGAAAGTAATAAGCCTCCAGCTAGTTTTGCCGAGACAAGCGCAATTGGGAAGCCTGTGGCTTTTGAAGCAAGGGCAGATGAGCGTGACGTGCGCGGATTGATCTCTATCGCAACTACCCGATCAGACACTGGATCGTGAGCGAACTGAATGTTCGTGCCACCTATCACACCAATAGCTTCCACAATGCGGTAAGAGTACTCCTGCAATCTTTCCTGGAGTTCTTTTTTTATAGTGAGCATTGGGGCTGTACAGAAACTGTCTCCTGTGTGAACGCCCATGGCATCTACGTTCTCTATGAAGCATACGGTGATCTTGTTGTTATTCGCATCCCGCACGACTTCAAGTTCGAGTTCCTCCCAGCCAAGCACAGATTCTTCTATTAATATCTGCCCGACAAGACTTGCAGAAATGCCCCGGCTTGCGATCGTCCTGAGCTCATCAACATTGTAAACTAATCCTCCGCCTGTTCCTCCCATAGTGTAGGCAGGCCGCACGACTACCGGATATCCCAGTTCTTGCGCTATCTTTTCAGCGCCCTCCACACTGAGCGTCGCTTCACTTCGCGGCACCTCTATTCCAAGTTTATTCATCGTTTCCTTGAAAGCGATCCTGTCTTCACCCCGCTCGATAGCATCAGCCTGTACTCCCAGTATTTTTACGCCGTATTTCTCAAGAACGCCTTTTTTATAAAGTTCTGATGTCAGGTTCAGTCCATTCTGACCTCCCAGATTAGGCAGTACGGCATCAGGATGCTCTTTCTCAATGATCTTCTCAAGCATCTCTGCGTTGAGCGGTTCTAAATAAGTACTATCCGCCATTCCAGGATCGGTCATGATAGTCGCAGGATTGGAGTTGACCAGCACGATCTCGTAACCCAGCTGGCGAAGCGCCTTGCATGCCTGCGTTCCTGAATAATCGAACTCTGCGGCCTGGCCTATCAATATCGGCCCTGATCCTATGATAAGTACTTTATGTATGTCTTCTCGTTTGGGCAAGAATCTCACCACCCACTTAAAAGATATCTTATATCTAAAACCTTTTGATTTTCAACCGGTAAGATACTCGCCCATGGATTGTATCGTTATCTTCCCCTTCTTCATCGCCTCGATAGCATCCGCCGCAGCCAGTGCAGCCTGAATGGTAGTAATATAAGGCACGTTGAAATCAACAGCAGCGCGCCGTATCTGGAAACCGTCCTTCACTGTCTGCTTGCTTCTGGGAGTATTGATGATCAGGCTAACTTCCTTCTTATGTATCATGTCAACGATATTATGACCCCCCTCGCTCACTTTGTTTATGATATCCATCTTTATCCCATTATGCGACAGGAATTTCGCAGTGCCGCGCGTTCCTATCAAATGAAGTCCCGCATCCTCCATTTTTTTAGCCACCCTGGCTATTTGTGGTTTATCTTCGTCCCGTATTGACATGAACACGGTCCCTGAAAGCGGCAGGATGTTATCAGCAGCCCATTCAGCCTTGAAGAACGCGCGCCCGAAATCGTAATCTATACCCATTACTTCACCTGTGCTTTTCATCTCTGGACCAAGCAAGGGGTCTGCGCCCGGGAGTTTATCAAAAGGCAGCAGCACTTCTTTCACTGAAACATGTTTTGTCACCGGGTCGCCCTTGAACCCGAGTTCCTTAAGCGAATGACCTGCCATGACCCGTGCTGCGATCTTTGCCAGCGGAAGCCCGACAGCCTTGCTAACGAACGGGATCGTTCGGCTTGACCTTGGATTAGCTTCAAGCACATAGACCACGCCGTTCTTGGTTGCCATCTGGATATTCACTATCCCAACAACTCCAAGAGAGAGTGCTATCTTCTTAACATAATCGCGAACAATAGCAAGTATCTCAGGCTTCAGGGACTGAGGCGGGATAACGCAGGCGGAATCACCTGAATGAATGCCAGCCTCTTCGATGTGCTCCATTATCGCTCCGATAAGCACTTCCTTCCCGTCGCAAATGGCATCCACATCTATTTCAACGGCATTATCAAGAAAATCATCTATCAGCACGGGATGTTCGTTCGAGACTTTGACAGCTTCTTTCAAGTAATGCTCAAGATCCTTATCATCATACACTATTTCCATCGCCCGTCCTCCGAGAACGTATGATGGACGGACAAGCACCGGGTATCCGATCCTTTTTGCTTCGTTGAATGCTTCGCTGTAATTTGTGGCGCATCCTGCCTCTGGTTGGGGGATACCCTGCCGTTTCATCATTGCATTGAATCGTCCTCTGTCCTCTGCGATATCCATATTGTCGGGCGTGGTGCCGAGGATGACGGTATCCAGATCAGTCCTGCGGTCAAGTTCTTTCTTGAGCGGGATGGCAAGGTTCACAGAGGTCTGCCCTCCGAACTGCACCATCACGCCGAATGGACGCTCCCTGTCGATAACGTTCATCACATCTTCAAGGGTGAGGGGTTCAAAAAACAGCTTATCAGAAGTATCGTAATCTGTGGAAACTGTTTCAGGATTATTGTTTATTATGTGTGTTTCGATCCCTTGCTCCCTCAGCGCGGTAACTGCATGCACGGTGCAGTAGTCGAACTCGATACCCTGCCCGATGCGTATAGGACCTGAACCGATTATAAGTACCTTCTTCCTGTTCGTAGGGGCGGCTTCGCACTCGTCTTCGTAAGTAGAATAATAATACGGTGTGGCAGCCGCGAACTCTGCTGCGCAGGTATCTACCATTTTGTATGTGGGAATGATGCCATGTTCTCTTCGCATGTCGTTAATTTCTTCACGCGTTCTGAGGCAAAGGCTGGCAATTTTTTCATCGCTCAAACCCATACGCTTTGCTTTTCGAAGAACTTCCATCGAAAAGTCATTTTTTACAGCATCCTCGATGTCGATGATATTCTGTATCTTCCTGATAAAGAAAGGGTCGATATTTGTCATTCTGCAGATCTCATCACTTGCCATGCCGTTTCTCAGCGCATGGTATATGACGAACAGACGCTCGTGCGTGGGATGGCGCAGGATGTCTATTATTTCTTCATCGCTCCACTCTTTGAACCCGAAGAACATATCAACTTCAAGTGAGCGGACGGCTTTCTGTAGTGCCTCCTCGATCGTGCGCCCGATAGCCATCACTTCACCAGTACTTTTCATGGCTGTCGTGAGATGCATATCTGCTGTCACGAATTTATCAAATGGCCAGCGCGGGATCTTGACAACCGTGTAATCGATGGTGGGTTCAAACGATGCTGGTGTTTTTTTGGTGATGTCGTTAGTTATTTCATCAAGCGTCATGCCAATAGCGATCTTAGCAGTAACGCGCGCTATGGGGTAACCGGTCGCTTTTGATGCCAGTGCTGATGATCGCGAAACTCTGGGGTTTACTTCGACTATCCTGACCTCATCCCCGCGCACTGCGAACTGGATGTTGCATCCTCCTTCTATGCCAAGCGCCCTGATTATCTTTATAGACGCGCTGCGGAGTTTCTGGTGGTCAGCATCTGATAAGGTCTGCGATGGCGTGACGACAATGGACTCACCGGTATGTATCCCCATCGGGTCGATGTTCTCCATGTTGCATATCACGATACAGGTGTCATTCCTGTCCCTCATTACCTCATATTCGAATTCCTTCCATCCAATGATGCTTTCTTCTATCAGGACCTGATGGATGCGTGAGCGCGTAAGCCCCCTTTCTGTTATCTCAAGGAGCTGTTCTCGTGTGTACGCAATGCCGCCGCCTGCGCCTCCAAGCGTGTATGCGGGGCGGATTATGAGCGGAAGACCAAGTTCATCGATCAAGGATTCTGCTGCTTCCAGTGTTTTCACAGCTTTTGAACGGGGGACTTTTTCTCCGATGCTTATCATTTTTTTCTTGAAAAGGTCGCGGTCTTCAGAGTCTTTTATTGCCTGAAGGGATGTGCCAAGAAGTTCGACACCGAATTTATCAAGGACCCCCATCTCGGCAAGTTCAGAGGTAATATTAAGCCCGGT
>JBDROC010000207.1:0-7503 GCA_043810475.1 Methanobacteriota archaeon
GTTTTCGGACGCGCATCCATGAATGAAAAATGTGTCGAGTGTGGAATTTGCGTGGACTACTGTCCCATATGTGCCATTTCGGAGGAGAAATGAAAGCCGTTATTATTGGAGCGGGTTTGGGAGGATTGCTTGCGGGAGCAAAACTTTGCGGGGCAGGATATGAAGTGGAAGTTTTTGAGCGTCTCCCGTTCATCGGTGGCAGGTTCGCAAATCTTGATTACCGGGGTTTTAAACTCAGCACGGGTGCACTTCACATGATACCCCATGGCTCGCGGGGACCGCTTGCGCAATTGCTGCGTGAGGTAGGCGCGAAGGTCAATATTATCGATTCAAATCCCATGGCGATAATAAGGAAAGACGATGGAGAAAATATTGAATTCCATGATTTCAGGAAAGAGCTTTCTCTCATAAAAAGGATTAAGCTCGCGACGATACTTGCATACTCGCTTAAATTCAAACCAAAGAGCGATATCTCATTCAGGGACTGGGTACTGAAATACTTTGACGATGAATTCCTCCTTAAGCTTGCAGATTCCTTCTGCGGCTGGTCTTTGAGCCTTAAGGCAAAGGACGTGCCTGCCAGGGAGATGCTTGAAATAATAGACAAAATGTACCTCTATAAGGGCTCAGGGGTTCCTCAGGGCGGCTGCGGCGCTGTGACTGGAGCGCTTGCAGATGTAATAACATCAGGAGGTGGAAAGATACACACCAGGTCATGCGTTGATAAGATAATCATTGACGGCAACGGGGCAAAAGGTGTCAGAGTGAGTGGAAAAACTGTTGATTCCGACTTTGTTATCAGTGACATAGGACATCAGGAGACTGCCAGGATGTACGAATGCATGGATGATGGGTATCTTATGAGAATAAACAGTGTCGTACCCTCCAAAGGGATCAAGATATGCCTTGGAGCCAACGAACCGCTAATAGGCCACAGCGGGGTTTATTTCACCCCATACGCAGAGAGGATCAACGGCATCAATGAAGTGACGCAAGTTGACCCATCACTTGCGCCGCAGGGAAAGCATCTTGTGATGTCGCACCAGGCAGTACTTTCCGACAACCTGGAAGAGGAGATAAACCTCGGGCTTTCTGACCTTAAGAGTTTATTCCCTGAAAAGAAATACGAGGTGTTGATGGTGCAATCCTATTCAGGCGGGTGGCCTGTGAACAGGGCTTCGTCAGGAACTGAGATCGGGAACATGACGCCTGTTAACGATCTTTACATTGTAGGGGATGGCGCCAAGGGTAAGGGTGGGATAGAAGTGGAGGGTGTGGCTCTGGGAGTAATGAACGTGATGAGGGAACTCGGGGTAAGCAGCTAAAATAAAAAATGCAAAGTTATAAGTAATGATTAAACATCGTTAAAACCCTATAAACATGACTGATTATTCAAGAAATACCCTGATGCAGTACATCAATCCAAAACCGCAGGATATCGAGATATGCGATGTTACGTTAAGGGATGGAGAGCAGACGCCCGGAGTGGTCTTCACAAGGGAAGAGAAGATCGCCATAGCAGAAAAACTTGACAGTGTTGGCGTGGATATAATAGAAGCAGGCTTCCCTGTGGTGTCAAAGGCTGAGGAAGCCATAGTGAAAGAGATAGCACACCTGGGCCTTAACGCAAGGGTATGCTGCCTGGCGCGATCAGTTGCAAGGGATGTAGATGTGGCACTGCGCTGCGATGTAGATTTCGTGAGCATTTTTATTGCAACATCAGACCTTCACCTTAAATATAAGTATCATAAGACCTTCGAAGAGGCGGAATCATGTGCTCTTGACGTGCTTGACTATGCAAAAGACCATGGTCTGACCGTGAGATTTGCGGCAGAGGATGCCACGCGAACTGATATCAATGTCCTGAAATCCATCTTCAGGGCGGCGGAGGAACACGATGCGGACTATGTCAGCATAGCCGACACAGTGGGAATACTGAACCCGAGCACTGCGTCATATATTGTAAAAGAGATCAAGAAAGCTGTGAAAACAAAGGTATGCATCCACTGCCACAATGATCTTGGCATGGCAGTTGCGAACACACTTAGCGGGGCTGAAGCCGGAGCCTTCCAGCTTCATACAACCGTTAATGGAATCGGCGAAAGATGTGGGAATGCCGCGCTTGAAGAACTTCTGGTGAGCCTGCGGGTTCAATATGGCATTGAGAGATACGATGTCAGCAAGCTTACGGAGCTATCGAAACTCGTTGAGGAATATTCTGGGATCCCGATATATCCGATAAAGCCTGTAGTGGGCGCAAATGCTTTTGCGCACGAATCAGGGATACATGTTGCAGCAGTCCTTGAGAACCCGATGACGTATGAGCTGTTCGCACCTGAGATGGTGGGAGGGAAGCGGGAGATCATCATTGGCAAGCATACTGGTAGTAAGGCTCTCAAGGGTGTTGTTGAGAAGATGGGATATAATCTAACGAAGGACCAGATGTGCACTCTCCTTGATAAAGTCAAAAGATGTGGTGAAGCCAAGAAAAAGGTCACATGCGGCAGGCTGACTGAGTTCATACAAGAACTGGAATAAGAGCTTGAAAAACCGAAAAATGCAGAATTTGCTCATAAAAACGTTTAAGTATCTTTAATGCAAGTTAGGTCAGAATTACAATAGAAAGTATGATTATTAACTCAGGAGCATATGAATGGCAGATTTTAGATTAGTAGTTTCGGATAGCAAGACCGCACAGGCATATCAGGTGACAGTTACGGGTGCAGCAGCCAATAAGATCATAGGAAAGAACATCGGAGAGACCATTAGCGGGGACCTGGCAGGATTGTCAGGATATACACTTAAACTGACAGGCGGTACTGATAAGGACGGTTTCCCCATTAGACCGGATCTACCCGGCCCGGCACGAAGAAAGATCCTTGTGGCCGGTGGAGTGGGTTTTCACCCGACCCATGATGGCGAAAGAAGACGTAAATCCATGCGCGGACACGAGATATCATCCGAAGTCACACAGATAAACACCGTGATCGTAGAATATGGGCAGAAACCTCTTGCTGAGATTTTCCCCAAGAAAGAGTTGAAGGAAGGGGAAGCCCCGGAAGAGAAGAAACCCAAGGAA
Source organism: Methanobacteriota archaeon (assembly GCA_043810475.1). Lineage (GTDB taxonomy): Archaea > Halobacteriota > Methanosarcinia > Methanosarcinales > Methanoperedenaceae > Methanoperedens. Next base: position 3,080 of record JBDROC010000207.1, read on the forward strand.
AGAAAGCGGAAATAGCTTTTTCTTCCTTTTTTCTCTATTTTTCTTGCTGCTTTTTATGTTTATGTATTTGTAATGTTGTTCATCATCATCACAACAACCATTATTATTTAAATGAATAAATATATAAGTCATAAGATTCTATAAAGAAGTATTAGAATGTCAAAATCATATGACTGAAAACAGCGAGTGATGAATTATGTGGTTTCAATATATAATTAGATTATTATTTGTATTGGGTATAATGGTAGCTGGTGTAGGTATAATGTTTTCATCTGTCGTGCTGAGTAGATCAATTGAAGAAAAGGCTGCGTTTGCTTTAATCGGATTATTCATTACAGGAATATCGTTCTTGTTCTTATATTTGAATAAAGACGTTCTTAATTTGTTGGACACTGCTTATTGAAATGGCAATCATGCAGGAAGTTATATTCGCTGTTGAATGGGATGGTGGAAAAATAACAGGATTTAATTCAAAACGTGAAGCAGAGCGATATATGGAATGCGTCTGCAAGAAAGTCGCTGGACGTCTTAATTATTCAGTATATAGTTATTACAGCTTACCATCTAAAAAGTCCAAACGAATGCCATTTAAAAACTCCAAGAATAACATTTAATATACCCGCTCTCCATTTATCCCCGATGCTAAAGCGCGAAAACATACTTATTGAAGCCCTTCCCTACATCCGCGAGTTCCACAACTCGATCATAGTGATCAAGATGGGGGGGCATGCCATAGTAAACCCTGCAATAATGGACCAGATAGTGCAGGACATAGTATTACTGAAGTTCGTTGGCATCCGCCCCATAATCGTGCACGGTGGCGGTCCTGAGATAACGGAAAAGATGGCGCGCATGGGGAAGAAGCCCGAGTTCGTGTCAGGGCTGCGGGTCACGGATGACGAAACACTTGAGATAGCAAGGATGGTGCTTGTTGGCAATGTTAACAGCAAGATAGTTTCGCTGATAAGCAAGCACGGTGGAAAGGGCATTGGTCTCTCAGGCAGCGACGGCAGGATCATCGTGGCGCGAAAAATTGCTCCACAGCGCATGATAGTTGAAGGCGTTGAGAAAGAAGTCGACCTTGGCTGGGTCGGAGAAACCGAAGTGATCAATCCAGAACTGCTGCTCATCCTTGCTGACAAGGACTTCATACCGGTCATATCTCCAATAGCGACCGATGACAAAGGAAATGACCTGAACGTGAACGCGGACACTGTTGCCGGGGATATCGCAGCATCACTGAAAGCCATGAAACTCATTTCCCTGACCGATGTGCCAGGGGTACTTCGCGACCCGAATGACCCAGGAACGCGCATTTCAAGGATAGCCTTCGAAGATATTGAAACGCTTATAGCAGATAACATCATTACTGGCGGGATGATACCAAAAGTAAAATCAGGCGCTACGGCAATTTCAGGCGGCGTTGCGCAGGTCCATATTATCGATGGTAGCATGCCGCACTCCTTGCTGCTTGAGCTGTTCACGCACGAGGGCATAGGAACAATGATATACAGGAAATAGTGAAGCTCATGAAAGAGAAAATCGAAAAGGATGATAAAAAAGAAGCAGAACCGGTAGTTAAGGTACTCACGCCTGGTGACCGAAAGCGACTGCTCATAGAGGGCATAAAGAAGACCGCAGTTCCCGCATTCATAGGTGCATTTTTTGCAGTAGTGCTTTTCCTGAACTTTTATGATGCGAAAGATAAACACTGGTTATATGTCCTATTGCTTGTGGTTTTAGTTTCATATTACGTTCAAAAACTGGTGTATCCAATGCTTGGGGTCAAAGTCAGCGAATTCGAGACCAAGGACTGGTTATATGTAGAGTTAATGACGATCATCTTCCTTCTTGTTTCCTGGACTCTTTTATTAAATTCCGGGACACTTGACTTGGCTGCAAATCCGATGTCAATAACATTGGATTCTCCTGAAAGTTTGATAGCAAGCGTCACCAGCAATAGCTTAGAAATTGAAGGCGCAACGGTTTATTTAAGTGGAACTGGTGTTAATATGAGCAATATAACAGGGGCTGATGGAATTGCATATTTCTATGCTGTGAAAGCCACAGGCGCCGGCAATCTGATCCTGACTGCAACAAAGACCGGATACATCCACAGCAGCATGAATATTACAGTTAATACCTTAAAATGAGACCGGGTTCATCATGAGACTTGCCGTTCTGGACCGCGACAGATGTCAGCCCAGGTTGTGCGACTTCCAGTGCATTAAGTTCTGCCCAAGGGTGCGAACAGGCGATGAGACCATAGTCGTGGATGAGGACGGAAAACCTGTGATCTCTGAAGAGCTTTGTGCAGGATGTGGTATCTGCGTGAAGCGCTGCCCCTTTGATTCCATCATTATCATCGGGCTTCCAGAGGCGCTTGAAGAGCCCACTCACCGCTACGGGAAGAACGGGTTCGCCCTGTACGGATTACCTGTCCCTGCCACCGGGAAAGTCACAGGCATCCTCGGACCTAACGGTATAGGGAAAAGCACTGCCATAAACATTCTTTCAGGAACGCTGAAACCAAACCTGGGGAAAGGAAGGATCGGTTGGGAGGAAATACTTGATTACTATGCAGGCTCGACACTTCATGAATACCTGGAAGGGGTATCACAAAAAAAGATAAAGACCTCACAAAAGCCGCAGTATGTGGACATGATACCAAAAAAATTCAAAGGTAAGGTCAGGGAACTCCTGTCAAAGACCGATGAAAGGGGCATACTGAACGAACTGATCAAAAAGCTTGATATAGAAGGCATCATAGACCGCAGCATCGAAGAGTTAAGCGGCGGGGAACTGCAGCGCGTGGCTCTCGCAGCGTGCATAGGGCGGGAAGCGGATTTCTATTTCATCGATGAGATAAGCCCATATCTTGATATTTACCAGCGCATAAAATCAGCCCAGATCATCAGGGAACTTGCTAAAACAAAAGCTGTCATGGTCGTGGAGCATGACCTTGCAATACTTGACCTGCTCGCAGATATGGTGCACATAGCTTATGGTACACCTGGGGGGTTTGGCGTAATAACTCACCCAAAGGTAGTAAGGCTGGGGATAAATGAGTATCTCAGGGGTTTCCTGCGTGAGGAAAACGTAAGGATCCGCACTGAAGCCATCGAATTCGAGGTACATGCCCCACAGGTGTCAAAGGAAGTCTCCCCGCTTTTAGAATTTGACAGCTTCTCGAAAAAATATAATGGAGGGTTCGAACTCTCCGCACAGGGGGGGAACATCAGAAAAGGAGAGGTTATCGGGATCGTTGGACCCAATGGGATAGGCAAATCAACCTTCGTCAAGATACTGGCAGGTGAGATCGAACCAGACAAAGGGAAGATCGATATGAATTTTAAAGTTTCTTACAAACCTCAGTATATAAAAACTGAAGAAACCGTGACTGTAGCTGACCTATTGCGTTCTATCACGAAACAATTTGACACGAGTTTTTACCAGGGTGAGATATTAAAACCTCTTCAACTCGAGAGACTCCTAAAACAGCAGGTGAATGACCTATCAGGAGGAGAACTCCAGCGTGTTGCGATAGCAGCCTGCCTTTCACGCAGTGCCGACCTGTATATATTGGACGAACCTTCTGCACATCTTGATGTGGAGCAGAGGGTGCTTGCAACCAAGGTAATAAGAAGATTCACTGAGAACAATAAGGTCACGGCGATGGTAGTAGACCATGATATTTATATGATAGATATGTTAAGCGACAGGCTTCTTGTTTTTGAAGGGCAGCCTATGGTAAAAGGCGATGTGCACGGTCCTTTCAACATGCGGGATGGCATGAACCGGTTCCTGAAGAATATCGGCATTACCTTCAGGCGGGATGAGGAAACGAAGCGTCCAAGGGTCAATAAACTGGATTCACGCCTTGACCGTGCGCAGAAATCAGAAGGGGAATATTATTATAGTGTAAAATAATAAGCAAAAGCCCGTCACTTCTTAGAGAGGTGTTTTCGATTCTCAGACGTTCATGAACGTAAACTATATATTGTATTCTCATAATTATCATTATAAGTGATGATATGAGAAGGTACTTTGTAATATTATTTATTTTTATACTGGTTGTAAATCAGGCATCTGCAGTAATTTTCAGCCCTAACGACATAGAATGGGCGTCTGCGGTTTCTGGAACTCTGCATAAAGGTGGAACGCTGACCAATGGAGAATATATGGTCAAGGCTGCGCAATTCCCTGCAGGCGTGCCCGGAATAAAGACGATCAATGGTGACATAGTGCCTGAAACTGACGTAGACCCCATGGTATACCTTGAAATTTATAGGAACGGTATGCTGATAAAAGAATTTGTCATGACGGTCGGGAGTGATGCTTTTATTGATCCGGATTATGAAGTCAAGGTATCAACAACAGGATTTATTGCAAAGAATGCTAAAGAATGGGTGCTTGAGTTTTAT
>JBDROC010000208.1:0-5301 GCA_043810475.1 Methanobacteriota archaeon
CCCATGGCTCTGGAGCGCAGTTGAGGTCTTGAAGCGGGGAAAAGAATTGAACTCCAGCACGGTCATCATGTCTGACCCCGTTGCTGCGGGTTCAAAACGTGGGCCACATAACTGTGGGAAGTGCGATAAAGACGTGGCTGAGGCGATACGTGTTTTTTCGCTGACTCAGGACACCAGGATCTTTGAAGGTCTCAGTTGTGAATGCATGGAGTTGTGGAAAAAAGTTGTCGAGCTTGAGAGGTTCACGTTCGGCGCGGTTATGGTGAAGTGAAAATGATCAATGAAATCCCGGGTTGGAGTTCATCTCCTCTATCCCCCACCCCAGGAACTCCTTGATAATGACATAAGCCATCTCAGGCGGTATCGCCCCGACCTCTGTGCATATCAGGTCAATATACTCTCGCGGGGTCACGTCAAACGCAGGGTTCCTCACGCTCACGTTTGGCAACTCAGCAAGCTTTTTCCTGCTCAAAACCTCTGCTGCGTCCCGCTCTTCTATCTCTACAAGCTCACCCAGTATCGTTCTCGGGCTAAACTTGTAGGTCTCGGCAGCGATTATCACGTTCGTCCTTGACTCATGCGCAGCCATTGCAAGTTGCGACGTCCCAATTTTGTTGATGACAGAGCCATTCACCGTTACTGCATCTGCACCCATGACCACAAGGTCTACTTCTTTCATGAAATACCGCACAGCAGAATCAACTATCAGCGAGGTCTTTATACCAATACTATCAAGCTGCTTTATAGTCAGCAGTCCCTGCAGCCTGGGTCTTGATTCCGTAGCAATGACCGTGATATCCTTTCCCTGCGCATGAGCCGCAGCAATGATGGATATCGCAGCTGATGAATTGCAGTGTGTCATGATAGTATCCCCGTCCCGCACCCGTTTTGCCCCGATCTCCCCGATCCTCTTGACGGCATTCTCCGAACCGGTGATGAACTCATCTGCCAGCTTTTTAATATTCATCCTTGCTTCAGCCACGGTCTTCCCCTTATACCGCATCACGGCCCTCACCGCATTCGGCAGCGATACAGCGGTCGGGCGAGTGCTAACAAGCAGTTCTTCCGCGAGTTTCATTTTTTCATTGAACTCACCAATGTCATCTGCTGCAAGCCTCTGTGCATAATCCCACAGTTCCGCAGCCGCAGCTCGCGCGATCCTCCCGGCGCCGCGTATCTCCATGGATTTTATCTTCGCTGCGGTTTTCTTAAGCTGTTTCATGCTCGATCCGCCGGTATATTAGATCCATATTCACGTTCTTTTCCACGAACCTTGCAAGTTCCTCGATGCTATCGCCTTCTTCCCTGCCTCTAAATATCATCCCTCTACGCTTATATAAATAACCCAAAAATGAGTTCCTGATATTCTCGTTCTCGAACAATCCGTGCAGGTAAGTTCCGATAATAAGTCCGTTAGTACTCACGCAACCGTCGTCCCCAAAAGCAGGCCCAACCCCTCCGTTTTTCGGCTCGATCACGGTCTCACCCATATGTATCTCATATCCTTTTACCTTTTCACTTTTTATCTGCCCCAGGATAGCACCGTCCCCGGTTACTGTTTTATCCACCTGCCCGGTCTTTTTCTTATATTCGAAAAAGCGCGTGGATACGTTTAAAAGACCAAGACCTTTTACTGAAATTGCGCCGCATGTCCCTTCTATCCCGCTGTCTATTATCTCTTCTCCCAGCATCTGGTATCCCCCGCATATCCCGATTATGGGTGTTCCTTTTTTCGCCTCTGCTATTATTTTCTTATCCATTCCTCCCTTCAGGTCATTGAGGTCATCGATGGTGTTTTTTGTTCCTGGAAGGATAATAGCATCATACCCTGGAAGGTCGTCACCAATTTCTACGTACCTTATATCAGCGTACTTTTCAAGAGGTTCAAAATCGGTGAAGTTGGATATGTGCGGTAATCTCACAACTGCGATCCTGACAGGATGATTATTACAGATCTTGTCTTTAATTGACACAGAATCCTCAGATGGTATTTTTATATCAGTATAAGGAATAACCCCGAGCACGGGGAGCCCTGTGAGTTCTTCAAGCTGCTTTATCCCTGGCTTAAGCAGATCCAGATCTCCCCTGAATTTATTAATGATTATCCCGAAAACCAGAGACCTTATGTCCTCGGGGAGCAGCTCAAGCGTCCCGTATATACTTGCGAACACGCCGCCTCGTTCTATATCCCCGACAAGTATAATGTGGGGTTTAACAGCCCTTGCCATACCGATATTTACGATATCGCGGTGGTACAGATTTATCTCGGCTGCTCCTCCAGCTCCTTCGATCACTATTACTTCGTACTGTGATGAAAGCCTGTCATAAGCCCCTTTTACTATCCCCATCATTTCATCGATCGAATCATAATAATCCCCTGCTTTTTTGTCTGCATGCGGTTTTCCAAGTATCACCACCTGTGATATATGGTCCCCCTTTGGTTTCAACAACACCGGATTCATGTCAGCAGTAGGCTCAACACCTGCTGCTTTTGCCTGTATCGCCTGCGCTATACCAATTTCTTTCCCGTCTCTGGTTATCCATGAATTAAGGCTCATGTTCTGCGCCTTGAAGGGTGCAACGCTGTATTTTCGGGATAGACACCTGCACAGCGCAGTAACAAGCATGCTTTTTCCGGCATGGGAACTTGTCCCGAGCACCATTAGGTCCTTAGTCATGTATCTTCTCTTAAACGCCTGTAAGCCACCAGCAACCCTGCAAAAAGTACAAACAACATTGCACCCGTGCCAGGACTATCCGTGATATAACCGAGAGCGTTTTTCGGCATTTCTATTCTGTCTTATCCACCCGGGTCACGCGCAGTAAAGCGTTGACAGGTACACCCTGGATGTCTTCGATGCCTTTTTTATCAACAAGTACCGCGATGGAAATCGGTTTTCCTCCGGCTCTCTCAATAACGACCACTGCTTCTGAAAGCGTTGTTCCCGTAGTTACAACATCATCTATTATGACGCAATTCTTTCCTTCCACCTGAGCAAAATTCTGGCTTATAGTGCCTCCGGTTTCCTTTGAACCAGGCTCCCATCGCTGCTTGTTAGGATGGTAGGTCGCAAATTCGCATCCAAGTTCGTCTGCGACAAGGTTCGCAAGAGGTATTCCAGAAAGTGCGACGCCGATCACAACATCCACGTCCTGTTTTTCATCAAGACCGTCAAAGATCATGTCTATCAAAGCGCCTGCAATGAACCTCTGCCTGTTCGAGCTTTTTCCGATGTTGCTCCAGTCGATGTAGATATCCTTTGGAGCCTGCGAGGTGTCTCTTTTTTTTGCATGTACCAGAAGCCATGTGGCAGTCTCACGCGAAACATTTAATTCATCTGCGATCTGACCTGCAGATAGTCCGCCGGTCTGAAGCTCAACTGCCTTCTGGATAAGTTCATCGATTGTTTTCATGATCATCACCGGGTTGGTATGGACTAATAATATTACTTTTTCATGTATATAACAGGTTGTTCATATCATCCGTTTTTTGATGTTGCCTTTCTTCTTTTCTTCATCTGCGACCCGCATACAGGGCACTCATCCCCCTGCGGGAACCGTCTCTTGCACCCGATGCACTGCTTCTCCCAGATGAGCACGTCCTTAATCTTTCTCTGACCTGCAGGCATGACCTTTATCCCGAGCTGGATGGCGGTATTTTGCACAGCGAAATCATCAGTAATAAGCACAGTATCCTCCCGTTCTGAATATTCCAGCGCCTTTGCAAGTATATCAATGTCTGTTCCTGAAAGCTCCTCGCTGTCGCGAGTGATTCCGGCTTTTGTCTTCACTTTCTTTTTATAACTCTGAAGTGGAGGCTCGATCCTTACGTTCATCAATTCCAAAATTGTCCTTGAACTCTCATCGCGCAGTTCTTCCACAACAGAAGGAACAGTTACGACACTGCCTTCAAGCCTTTTTCTGATAATGAATAAAGACGCATCTGCGATATGGATCATACCGAATCAATTTCGTTCCCATACGCAGTCCCTGGCACAACTGCAGACGCTATCGCAGCCGCGATCATCGCTTTATACAAATCAACAGCTACGAATGGAAGTGACCCCTTTTCGATCGCTGTCTGGGCACTCACATGCAGCACTGCAGAAAGCTGGATCACTCCGAACAGATGGATCACACCGATCCCGAACACCATCAGGATCATTAGACCAGGGAAGCTCCTGGATATAACATATCTATCGGTGAACCAGCCGATCACCAGCGCCGCCGCAATAAATCCAACGATATATCCTCCTGTCACCCCGCTCAACACATCCATCCCACCTTTCAAGCCGTTGAACCACGGAAGACCTGCTGCGCCAATGCCTGCGTATAGGCCCTGGCTCAATCCGCCGTACCATTTCCCGAGGATGATGCCTGAGAGAAGAACAGCAAAGACCTGACCCGTGACCGGTACTGGAGTGTATGGTAGATAGAACCTGATCTGTGCAAGAAGTCCTGTAAGGCATGCAAAGCCAAAAGCGAGCGCAACTTTGTTCGCAAACGTGGACTCAAATCTCCATTTAAAAAAATTATACTTCACAGACTCGAATTTTCCGATAATATTTTTTATTTCGTTGTTGAATTCTGACATTGGCACACCTGTTGTAAACCATTTTGCCACTAAGGTTTACAATCCATATAAATATTACCGGGGTTGCATATAAATACTAAAAGCTCAATAATAACTCAAGGAAGAAAGACAAGAAATAATGGGAACAGATCACATAAGGGTAAGGGTGCCAGCGACCTCTGCTAACCTTGGCGCGGGATTTGATGTATTCGGTATAGCTCTTGGATCCCCCGCAGATATTATTGAGGTAATAAAAAGTGAAAGAATTGAGATCGAAGTTAGAGGAGCAGACAAGGAGCACATATCAACTGATCCGCGACGGAACACTGCCGGCATCGTTGCTTCAATTCTTGAAAAGCCTGTTAGGATCATAATACATAGAGCCATCCCTTTATCAAGCGGACTGGGAAGCAGCGCCGCGCCTGCAGCAGGTGTAGCGGTTGCAATGAACATGATGTTTGACCTTGGTCTATCCCGGGAGGAACTTGTGCGGTTGGCGGCGCAAGGAGAAAAGGCAGCATCAGGAGTTGCGCATGTGGACAACGTGGCGCCGGCCATCTGCGGAGGTTTTACGATAGTGCATAAGAATAAAGTGATCTCTTTAATGCCAGAGAACATCGGCATCGTTGCAGTTCATCCTGAAATCATTGTGAGCACGCGGACAGCACGTGCGCTCCTTCCTAAAAAGATGTGGCTTGGCGATGTTTCCTTTAATACAGCAAGCGCGG
>JBDROC010000209.1:0-5889 GCA_043810475.1 Methanobacteriota archaeon
CCATATCCACAATTCCAAAGTCTCGACATGATGTATTTGGACAGGCAATATCACTGAATTTTGATTTCGGTCCACGAATTCCCATATTGATCACATAAAAGTATATGGAATCAATAGTATTTAAAACATCAGTAGATTATCGGGTCAATACCTAAAATTCTACACCCTATATAATCATTACCTATATGGGTAATACCTGTTACTCAAAAGAAAAGATATAATTAAGATGCATAGAATTCAATGCCCGTGAAGACCACAATCTTAATTGCCGTGCTCATGCTGTTAATTGCGCCTGCTCATGCAGACCCACTTGAAAAATTTGCAGATATAAAAATACTTTTCATCCACCCATGCTCCTTACCCGTGAAGGAGGCAGGACAGAATATTTCATGGCAGAATACAACCCTGCAAATGGATATCGAAGAGCCGGATACTCTGATAGCAGGCAATCGAAATCTGGACTACGATATAATCTTTGTGCATATGCTCAATTACCAGCCTGAACTTTATTCCATGATAGATAAGGCGAGAAACGAGAATGTTTCAGTTATTTTTACATCTTCAACTTCAGAATGGGCACCTCTCATCAATGTGAACAAAAGCATTCTTGACAACTCAGTTATTTACATTGATAATGGCGGTGAGGAGAATATGAGAAGTCTTCTCACTTACCTTGCGGTGATGCTGAAAGGGGTAAATGAAACTGTAAAACCTCCTATCTTAATTCCTGATAATGCAATATTCCATCCTGATTATCCTGATTATATGAGTGAACATCACCCATGTCCTGAGTGCGTCTTTCAAAATGTTACTTCATATTTCAGTTGGTACTCAAAAGAGAAATATAAGTCAAATGCTCCAACAGTAGGCATTGCATTCTATAAATCCTATTATGCGAATAATGATTTCAATGATACCACTGCATTGATCCGTGAATTTGAAAGACGTGGAGCTAATGTGATCCCTGTATTTTACAAAGACAATTTCAGTGAGTTTTTTCAACATGAATCTCTCAAGCCTGATGTCATCGTTTATCAGCGAGCCTTCAGGGTGGACCTCTCAGATCCAGATGCAGGAATAAAGGCTTTAAAGGAAATGAATGTTCCCTGGATGCAGGCAATAACTCTCTACCAGACAGAAGATGAATGGATGAACTCATCCCAGGGCATATCCCCGGTTCAGATTCCAGGCTCAATAGCCATGCCTGAGCTTGACGGTATTGTTGAGCCTTTTGTCATCGGAGCACAGGAAAATTCCACTAAAAAGAGAATCGGCATACCCGAGAGAATAGAAAGATTTGCAAACCGCACTCTCATGCTGGCAAACCTGCACAATCTCAACAATAATGAAAAGCGAGTGGCATTGATCTATTACAATTATCCTCCTGGCAAGGATAGCATAGGAGCCGCTTATCTGGATGTGCCAATGACGCTTGAGGTGCTTTTAAACTCGTTCTATGACAGAGGATACGACCTCGGCAATTTCACAAAATTCAATCTGAGCGAAAAAAAGAACATCTCAAGCAATGAAAGTATAGTGAAAAAGCTGCTTGCCCAGGGAAGGAACATAGGGGTCTGGAAGCAGGATGAGATCGATGCCCTTGCCAGAAGTGGAGCAGTTGCGCTTGTACACAACGATACATATGTTGCATGGTTTAACGAGCTGCCGGAAGAGCTGAGGAATGAGGTAATAAAAGAATGGGGCAAACCTCCAGGTAATCAGATGATATTTGAAAATGCTTCAGGAAAATATGTTGTGATACCAAATATAAGATATGGAAACATGCTTCTTGCCCCTCAGCCCTATCGCGGCTTCTTGAACGATGTCTCAAAAACATACCACGATGCAAAGCTTCCTCCAAACCATCAATACATTGCTTTTTATTTCTGGCTGAAAAAAGTTTACAATGCCTCGGCATTAGTGCATGTGGGTACTCACGGCACACTTGAATGGCTCCCGGGTAAGCAGCTCGGGCTTTCAGTCAAATGCTGGTCAGATATTCTCATTCAGGATTTTCCAAACTCGTACATCTATATCATGGACAATGTCGGCGAAGGAACGCAGGCAAAGCGCAGGAGTTATTCAGTTATTATAGATCATCTCACGCCAGCTTTCATGCCTTCAGGACTCTATGGCAACTTATCAGCTCTTCATGAAGTGCTGCAAAACTATGAGCAGGCAAAACCGAATAATCAGTCGCTGTTAATGGAGGCTTATAAAAATGAGAGCCTTTCATTGATGCTGGATCTGAATCTCAGCAAAGACCTGAACATAAGTATCTCTACAAACATGAACACAGACGAGTTCGAAAGCATAATAGAAAAAACTCATGATTATTTGCACGAGCTTCAGTTCATGAACATGCCTTATGGCTTGCGGATATTTGGCATGAACCCAAATAATGAGAGCATGATAACCCTTGTCAGCGCCATGCTGGGGGATGGTTTTCTTAAAAACATAGAAAATATGAATTCAAACTGTCCTGCAGATGATCATAGAGAACATAATCAAACATGCTCTTTCAGGCTGCTTTATGAAGTTTTGATAAATAATAAAGATGCCAGAGATGCCCAGTACGGGATCATAGGGAAAAGTTTCACAAATATAACCAGTGATTTAATAAGAGCAAAAGATTATGCCAATAGAATACAGCAGTCATCCATAGATGAGATAAACAACCTGCTTGATTCATTGGAGGGAAAATACATTCTCCCTGCTGCTGGAGGCGACCCGATAAGAAATCCTTCTGCTCTGCCAACTGGCAGGAATTTTTATTCTTTTGATCCCCGCACAATACCAACAAAAGCTTCCTATCAGGTTGGAAAACAGACCATGGATGCGCTTCTTAATGATTATTACAACAGGACAGGCAGATATCCTGAAAAGGTGGCGTTCACAGTATGGGCGACCGAGACCATGCGCCATCAGGGAGTTGTGCATTCGCAGATCCTCTATCTTCTTGGTTTAGAGCCGAAATATGATAAAATGGGTAGAGTGATATACTATATGAGCCGGAATCCAGACGACCTCAGGCTCATGAATGAATCCGAGCTGGAAAGACCAAGAATAGATGTAATGATAATCTCTTCAGGACTGCATAGAGACCAGTTCCCCTTACAGATGGAGCTTATGGATGCCGCTGTTAGAAAGGCAATATCTGCTGAAAATAAAACTTATGACAATTATCCAAAAAAACATTATCATGAGATAAAAACATTGCTAATAAACGCTACCTGTGGAAAATTTAGCAAAGAAGAGGTAGATAAACTTGCCGCGGCAAGGATTTTTTCAGAGGCTCCGGGCTCTTATGGACCAAAGATCGGAAATCCAATCGAATCAAGCCATACATGGAATGATACAAAGCCAATTGCAGAATTATACCTGAAAGCATTGGGTAATATCTACATAAACGGAAGCTTTGACAATGCAAACTCATGCATATTTGCATCATATCTGAATGATACCGAGATAGCAATACACAGCAGGAGCAGTAATCTTATCGGTGTTCTGGATAATGATGATGTTTTTCAATATCTGGGAGGGCTGAGCCTTGCCATAGCACATGTGAGTGAGGGAAAGAGACCTGAAATGTGGATAACAAACCTGAGAAATCCGCAGGAAGAAAAAATGCAGACCCTGTCCGAGTTCATGCTTGCAGAGGAGAGGACAAGGCTCTTCAATCCCCTCTGGATCAAAGGGCTGATGGAGCATGGGTATTCCGGACCAAGGACGTTAGCAAATCACATGGAGAATCTCTGGGGCTGGCAGGTCGTAGATCCAAGATTTGTGGATGCATATACATGGCAGCAGGTATATGATATTTATGTTCAGGATAAATACAGCCTTGGGTTAAAGGACTATTATGCAGAAAACAATCCATGGGCATACCAGAGCATCACTGCCAGAATGCTGGAAGCGATAAGAAAAGGTTACTGGGATCCTGATGAGAATGTTAAAAAATCCCTCGCAAAAGAATTTGAAGATTCTGTAAAAAAATATAATGTAGCGTGCTGCCATCACACATGCAGCAACCTGCTCTTGAGAGATTATATAGACGGGATAATATCAATGCCTGTATCCAGGTCCAATGAAGAGAAAACCATATCAAAAGGTGCTGGATTTGAGAGTGAGGTGTCAGGAGAAAAGGAATATAGAGAGGCTGTCAGCGGGCACGTATTTCAAAAGAAAGAGCAAGCAGCTTCATCTTTATCCCCGGGCAGTGCTCCCTTAATAGGGATCTTATTCGTTATCATGATATTAAGTTTTATTGCTTTTGGATATTTAAGACGGAGGTAAATGGATACAATAAGCATAGCTGTTCTTGGCGGAGTGATCATATTTTCGATAAAATCTGGCATTGGATGCGGCTTAGCATCTCTGAAAAACAGAGAAATACTGACAGTTGCCTTCACTTACTTTTTGCTCTCTCTGTTTATGGGTTTTCTCATCGGAAAAATCCCCTTTACCTTAACTAAGGAAATTCTTTCACTTGGTGTAGCAATGCATGCATTTATTGCAATTCTTTTGATTCTTCTCGGGCTTTATACCATAAGAAATTGGCATAAAGGGTGCGATGTAACCAGAAAATCTTTTCTTGCTATGGCAGTGCCATGTCCAGCATGCCTTGCAGCTACATTTCTTGCAAGCTCGATTCTTTCATCACTAACAGGAATAGATGGGGTAAGAATAGGATTATGGGTGGGAACTACTTTCCTTCTGGGAATCTCAATAACAGCCTTTACAACGAGGAAATTCAGAAAACCCTCAACCCTTGGAAGTGCCATGGTATTTCTCGGTTTATTTTACTTATTATCAATAATATTAATACCTGCGTATCTTAAATTAAGAGGCGGTGAAAATATGGATTTTATTTCGGTATTAACCAGCATAATACTTGTAATCTCAAATTCCATGCTCTATCCAACACTGATCGGGCTTATTTTGCTCACAGGCTACTCCTTTATGGTCATAGGCGAATTTCTATCCGAGTATTCAAGGAAAGCAGGGGAAAATCCACATTCAGATCTGGTTGCAAAATTTGAGGGTGAAGCAAGGAAAATCTATAATGATGAGGTCGCACTGGAAAAGCTGCTGCAGGATTTTGAAATAGATCTGATGAAAAGGCTTGAGAAGCCGAGAATTATTTCCAAGATAGGTCCTATGCTCGGCTTGATGGGCACTCTGGTACCTCTTGGTCCTGCCCTTCTGGGACTTACCACAGGTAACATAAAGCAGCTTGCTGAGAATCTTGTTATAGCCTTCACCACAACCGTGGTCGGGCTTTTGATCGGGATGATTTGCTATACTGTCACCATGGTGAGGCAAAGATGGTATGCGAAAGATATAAGCGATGCTGCATTCATTGCAGAAAATCTGAACAGGAGGTAAGTTATGAAATTCTTGCGAAAACGCAGACCCAGAATAGAAGAACAGGAATCTCCGATGGAGGGGGTTGCTAATTTATTCGATGTTGCACTGGTCTTTGCTGTGGCGCTCATGCTGGCTCTGGTAACGTATGCCAGTATTCCTGAGATGCTTACCCAGACCAATGTTACGATCGTGAAAAATCCAGGTACGCCGCAGATGGAGATAATTACCAAGCAGGGCGAGAAGATAGAGGTCAGTAAAATTTCTGAGGAAATTGCAAGCGGCAGAGGTAAAAAAATTGGGAGCACCTATATACTTGAGAATGGCGAGGCTGTTTATGTGCCTGAATGATTCCCGAGTCTCCAGTTTCATTCTCTTAGGAATGCTATCTCTATAGAGGAGAGCAGAGAATTATCCAGGTCGTTTCGCCCTTCCACCCTGCCGCAGATAATAAGCTTACTTGAAGCTATTTTTATTTTGTCGCCTACTTTGAAGTCTCGTGTATCTCCAAGAACATGGAGT
>JBDROC010000210.1:0-3017 GCA_043810475.1 Methanobacteriota archaeon
CACAATTTTATTTAAAACCATGCATATGACCAACCGCCCACAGGCGCGCCGTCATATGAAAAGAGGAGATGCAGATGCAAGAAGAGAGATCGATGCTCTCAGGAAAAAGGGAGGAAAAGGTACAGGACGAGTCTGTGGGGAAAGTATAGAAAACTGACAGGAAGCAAAAAAAAGAAGAAGATAATGGAAGAGTTATTGGAAAAACAAAGAAAATTATATTTGGGAGTTTATATCCAGAGGACATCATAAAGTTTATTAAGTGTGCAGTATATTGATACCATTGTATATAACCAAAGCAATACAGGAATAATGTCCACAGAAATATCAAGAAATTTAACATTAAAGGTTGCAGAAGCCTTCTCGAAAGACGTGGGAAGGGGACTGGCACGGATTGATCCAGATGATATGAAACTGCTTGGAGCTGAGGTAGGCGATATAGTTGAGATCGTCGGTAAAAGAACTACCGTGGCCAAACTTATGCCTACGTTTTCAGGTGACCGAAGCAAGAGCATCGTACAGATAGACGGCATCGTAAGGGGAAATGCAGAGGTGGGTGTGGATGAAAAAGTAAAAGTAAGGAAAACAAGTGCTCAATCCGCATCGGTTATTCAACTTTCATCCAATAAAGCAAGTCGCAGGGATACCAGGTATATAGGTAAATTACTGGGAAGCCTGCCGGTTGTAAAAGGCGATGTGGTGCGTATCGTATTTTTTGGAACACGCTATCAGGAATATACAGTTATCGATACACGTCCTCAGGGCGCTGTTATTGTGCATCCTAAAACCAGTATTCAGTTTAAAAAAGCAGAAGAAGCAGTAAAGCAAGGAAATAAGATTTCGTATGAGGACGTTGGTGGTCTGGGTAAAGAGATCAGGAAAATAAGAGAGATGATAGAGCTTCCCCTGAAATATCCTGAGCTGTTTGAACGGCTCGGTATAGACCCGCCAAAGGGAATATTGCTCTACGGTCCCCCAGGTACTGGGAAGACCCTGATAGCCAGAGCAGTGGCAAATGAAACCTCAGCTTTCTTCATGCATGTGAACGGCCCTGAAATTATGCATAAGTTCTATGGGGAAAGCGAAGGGAAACTGCGGGAAGTCTTTGAACAGGCAAGCGCAAATGCTCCGAGCATACTTTTTATTGATGAGATAGACGTTATAGCGCCCAAGCGAGAGAAAATTCTGGGAGATGTTGAAAAGAGGGTGGTGGGACAGTTACTGGCATTGATGGACGGTCTCAAATCAAGAGGTCAGGTAGTGGTCATTGGAGCTACCAATATTCCAAATGCCCTTGATCCCGCACTCCGAAGACCCGGAAGGTTTGACCGTGAGATCAGCATAAGTATTCCAGATAAAAATGCCAGGCTTGAGATATTGAATATCCATACGCGAGGAATGCCCCTGGAGGAAAACGTTGATATTCCACGTCTTGCCGATGTTACGCATGGTTACGTTGGCGCAGATATGGCAGCCCTGTGCAGGGAAGCGGCAATGAGCGCCATACGCAAAATAATGCCTGGAATAGACCTCGAATTAGAGCACATATCCCCGGAGATAATTTTGGATATGAAGGTATCAATGGATGATTTTATGGAAGCGCTTTCGGAGATCATTCCATCCACCATCAGAGAGGTTTTTGTGGAGACGCCCAATGTATCGTGGGATGATGTCGGAGGACTGGAACATGTTAAAAAGGAGCTCATAAAGGCGATCGAATGGCCGCTCAAATATGCCTCTCTTTTCAAATATACCAGCATCAAACCACCCAGGGGAATACTGATGTACGGGCCTCCGGGTACAGGCAAGACCATGATAGCCAAGGCAGTGGCAAGCGAGAGCAATGCCAATTTTATATCGATAAAAGGGCCTGAACTGTTATCCAAATGGGTGGGCGAATCGGAGAGCGGAATCCGGGAGATATTTAAGAAAGCAAGGCAAGCAGCACCCTGTGTAATTTTTTTTGATGAAATGGATGCAATAGCGCCAAGACGCGGAAGGGGAGCGGATACTCAGGTAACTGAGCGCACGGTCAGTCAGATTTTAACTGAAATGGACGGCATAGAAGAACTCAAGGGAGTTACAGTTCTGGCTGCCACAAACCGCTTAGATATGATAGATCCCGCCCTCCTGCGTCCTGGAAGGTTTGACCTGATAATAGAAGTGTTGCCTCCTGGGAAAAATGAATTGCACCAGATATTCAAAGTCCACACCAGGCAAAAACCCCTCAGTCCTGATATAGATGAAAAATCATTAACAATGCTGATGGTGGGTTTAACCGGCGCTGATGTATCATATATCTGCAGGGAAGCTGCCATGCTTGCAATTAAAGAATATATCGATAACGAAGGAGATATTGAAAAACCAGATTTCAAGATACATCAAAAGCATTTTGAAGAGGCTATAACTACTTATGAGAAAATGCATGAAATTCCAAAGGTAGAGAGTTAGATGAGAAGGCTAATTTTAATTAAGATAGTCCATACTTCAGCCGATATGGGTTCGATGGGTGAGGGGCTTGTAAAAGAGGGTATGGCAAAGATGGGTCGAGAAAAATGGCTTGAGAACCAGGGAAAAATAGAAAAATTCTGGGATGACCTGGAGAAAGAGATAGATGGACTCGGTCTGGATTACAGTAAGACAAGAATTTATCAGGACGGTCTTCCTTGCGGCGGCGAGTTAGGATTGAGGATTGTCAGGGAAACGGCGGATAAAGGAAGCAAGAACTACCGGATAGTAAGGAAATTGATCGAAAGAGGGGCTGTAATCGAGGCAACCGAAAGTCCAGATCTGCTCAGGAAAGAATACGAGCACATCAAAGCCCTTATAACTGCAAAGACACCAGAAGAAAAAGCAGATGCAGCACGCAGATATGAACAGATAAAAGATGAACTGATGCAGGAGCGGGATGCTTATATCGCAAAGGCGATTGATATTTCCCTGAAAGATGATGAAACCGGGCTGCTTTTCATCGGGGCTGCACACAATGTAATACCCAGGCTGGCAAAGGATATAGAGGT
>JBDROC010000211.1:0-3965 GCA_043810475.1 Methanobacteriota archaeon
AAATTAGTCTTTTAAATTCCTCCATATTGTCCTGAGAGCTTTGCACCTCAGCGTTGCCGCTGACGCACATCTCAGTAGGATTACCCCAAACGGAAGGGGTAGCACACAGCAATACATGATGTAACTTCTTGTCACGGGCGCTCTTTGCGTCCTTTGCGGTGAGTTGTTTTGCCCAGTCCGGCTATGTGAATGTATCTGCGTTCATCTGCGTTCATCTGCGGTTTTTTATCGTCGTCAATTATTGGTGGAATACGATAGAACACGGATTGCGCGGATGACGCGGATACACACGGATAATGAGTATCCGTGAAAACCTGTCCGATCCGTGTCATCCGTGTGCCATGTCGCTGCTGTAGCATCTCCCCGATCTCTCTCATCCTCCCGCCCTCCATGCTCATTTCTCCTCCCTCTTTGACCGAAGTTTGCCGAAGTCTGCCGAAGTTTGCCGAAGACGATACTTTCTTGCCGTAGTTGCACCCTCAGCAATAATCAAGTTCTTTTCCACCAGATCGTTTAAATTATATCTTGCCTGTCTTTCACTAACATCTACCAAACTTGCAAAAATCCTGGTTGTTATAAATACATTCTCTCGAAGATACTCAATTGCCCTCTCCTGTCTCTCAGTCAAAACTACCGCCAGCGCATCTTTTGCTTTCTCTTCTTGCGCCATATCAAGATATCCCTTGCTCTGCCTGAAAGTGACATAAAAATAATTCTCATTGAAATCTATCTCTGGAAAAGGAGCGTTCTCTTTCTTGCATATCTCCTTTATCCTTTCAAATCCTGAACCCATCTTTTCCCCAAAATGGATTCTGGCAAAAAGATCAGCAATAATATGGTTCCTTCTGAACACAGTCTCGCCAAGAATGAAATTAGGCGGCTCTTGCCAGTAATTCTCTATCCTTATCCTGTCAGGGAAAAACTTCAGTATGTTGTTATGCCCGTGCTCGAAATAGTATTTATGCATCACTGAATTTATTACAACTTCCCTTATAGCTTCAAAAGGATACTCGTATATATTCTCCCTTTGAGGCATTCCTGTGAAACGATACGCCACCTTTGAATACAACATTACGAACTTCATCACCTCTTCAACGATCTCAAACAAACTGCCTTCAATCTCCTTCCGGTCTATAATATCAGCGCCGCCATAATCCTTGAAAAGCGCAACTGTAAAAACAGACCAGGGAATAAATCTCTGCGGCTCCTTCGCAAAGAAAAGCACACCAGAATTATTAAAATTTAATTTTCCTTCCTGCTTCTTTGCCACTCCAAGATTGATAAGAATGGTCTCAGTTTTTACCGATTTTGTGAGCCCTGCCAGTTCCAGAAATTTCAATGATTTATTCTCATCAAAATCCCTGGGATATTTGAATTCTGGCACAATTAATTCATCAAATCTTATTTTTCCTTCAGATTTAAAAAAATCTAATATCTCGTCCCTTGTCATTTTCTGGGAATTCGAACCGATTCTCTTATAAAAACCCGCGGAGCATTCATAAGGCTTATCTTCGCCCTCTCTCACATTAATAATAAATATTTTCTCAAATATATCGATAGATATTTTTATTTTCGGTCTGCAATTATTCGCGATATCCTGGATTCTGGATTTTAATTCATTAGAAATCCCTATCCCCTTGATTTTACCTTCATCAGTTACTCCAAGGAATATCCTGCCGCCGGATGAATTGGCAAAAGCCACAATTTCTTTATCCAGATTGTTAAATCCTTCTTTGAATTCGATCTTATAGCCTTCGCCTTCCTTCAGGATCATTTCCAGTTCTTTTCTGTCCATCAACCTATCTCCTTCAAGTATCCCTCAATTTTAGTCTCAACACCCGCAATCTCTCCCTCTATAATGCGAAGCTCCTGCCATTCCCTCTCCACATTAATCTCTTCAGCCTCTTCCTGCGGGAAAACATACAGCGTAACATTCAGGTTATAATCATTCTCCTTTATCTCATCAAGCGTTACCGCGCGAACAAATCCATCCCCGCCATCAATTTTCCTGTAAGCCTCCGCAATCCTCTGTATATTTACCTCGCTGAGCCTGTTGAGCTTCCTGACCTCAGGGTGCTGTTCGAACTCGCTGCTGGCGTTGATGAACAAAACCTTTCCTTTCCTCTCCACAGGCTTATTCTTATTCAAAAATACAAGAGCGCCTGGTGCTCCGGTATTATAAAATAATTTCTCAGGTAAGAGTATCAGGCTCTCAATTAGATCATCTTCCAGCATCCTGCTCCTGATAGCCTGCTCCTTGCCGCCTCTGAAAAGGCAGCCGTTATCAATAACTACGCCAACTCTTCCAGTATCATCCTTCGCGCTTGCAAGCATGTGCTGAACCCATGCCCAGTCTGCAGATTGCTTCGGGACAAAACCGTATCTGAAGCGTTGCTTCCAGAACTCGCCCTTCTTTATGACTTCTTCATCGTATCCATCCTGGTTCCATGGAGGATTGGCAATAACAACATCAAATTGTTTAAGTCCCTCCCCTTCTTTGAACTTGGGATAAAGCAAAGTATCGCCATAGGCAAGATTGGCATTCTTAATATCGTGGATATACAAGTTCATCCTGCCAAGCGCCAGTGTCTTCTGGTTTGCTTCCTGACCATAAAGGAACAGTTTATCAACTTCTGCTTTACCATATTGATTTTCAACATGCTTATAAGAAATAATCAGCATACCGTTAGAGGCTGATGCGGGGTCATACACGCTCTCTCCCGGCTTCGGGTCGAGAATTTCGATCAGGAGCTTGATAACTTCTCTTGGAGTGTAGACCTCTCCCTCTTTTGCTTTCATCGGCGCGAAATATCTTAAGATCCACTCGTAAGCATCCCCAAGAATGTCAGGTGAAACATGATGAAGCTTCTGAATACTGAAAAGTTCTACAAGCTGCCGCAATATCTCGGCATTTTCCCTGCTAGTTGTAAACTGGATGAAATCAACATTATCAAGAACATCTTTTAAATGGGGATTTCGATCAGCTAATGTCTTCAATGCATGGGATAACTTTTCAGGGAGTGTACTCACATCCTTTCTAATATTGTCCCACAGGAACTCGGAAGGAAAGTCAAAATCGTGGTAGGCAGCATTTTTTGCCTCTTGCTTTGCCTCTTCTTCACTTAGACCATCCTCAATGGCTTCCTTATACGCTTTCTCATATTCAAGCTCCCATTTGTCGCTGAATCTTTTCAGGAAAAGGAGGATTAGAATGAACTTATAATCAACCCTTGTCCTTATGAGGTCTGCTGCCTTTTTTAATAATCCTTCAACCTCTCCCCTGTCTAACTTATTATTGTTGAGTGCAAAGATTTCACCTATGATTCTTTCTTTGCTCTTGAGTTTATATAGTCTTTTTCTTGCGTCAGATGGATCTGGTTCGTCGGTTAACCATCCAGCTTTTCTTATTTCTGAAAAATATACTGGGATTTCTTCTCTTTTATCCTTGTTTTTTTCTTCTAATATTTTTGCAGCTTGTTCAATATTAAATTCCTGATCGCTGAATGAATCCCATAACAAAGAATATCTTTTCTCGACCCATGTTGGTACTTTAAATTCCACCTTTACCATGAGTCTTGAATATGTTTTTATAAGTATATAATACTATTGTTTATTGATAAGTAAATTATTGATTTACTTATCAATTTATATCGATAGGTCGGTCTAGAGGACAATGCTGGGGCTCTCATCCAGCTTCTCTGTTAATGGGCTGGGATGGAAGAACAGTGAAGGTCTGCTGCTGTGATCCTGAAGGACAAATTGCAAAGTTTGGCATTGCAGGCATGCGGGCTCCTTGCATGGCGGGATATAAATAACTGAGAGAGACCAAATAAACTTATTACTCACCTGTGCATAGTGGGGGGTTATGATCGTCTCCATGACACTTGAACTCAAGGATATCCCCGGGCAGCTTGTTTTAGCTCTTGCGCCGATATCAGAGCTCCACGGGAATATCATGAGCGTGG
>JBDROC010000212.1:0-5693 GCA_043810475.1 Methanobacteriota archaeon
AAAAGAGACACCAAAAGATCATGAAAAGATCGGCCTGATACAGAAAATTAAAGCCGCTGTTATTGAGCAGGAATTCATCATAGACGAGAAAAGCCTTAAGGACCCTATGTGGGAACTTGAGATGGCACTTCTAGAAAGTGATGTGGCTCTGCCTGTTGCTGAGAAAATAGTGGATAATGTTAAGAATGAACTCGTGGGCAGCCGCAGGAAGATCGGGTCTAATACGGGGAAGATAGTGGAAAACTCCCTCAGACATGCCATCTCAAAGGTAATATCTGTGGATTCTTTTGATTTTGATGCTTTCATTAAAAGCTCCGCAAAACCTATAACTATTGTTTTCGTTGGAGTGAACGGTACAGGAAAAACCACCACCATAGCAAAGATGGCAGAGCGTTTCAAAGAGCAGGGATATTCAGTGGTGATTGCTGCAGCCGATACCTTCCGCGCAGGCGCCATCGAACAGATAGAAAGGCATGCCGAGTCGCTTGGAATAAAGCTTATAAAACATCAGGAAGGAGCAGACCCGGCTGCGATCGTATACGACGCGATCCAGTTCGCAAAGGCTAAACACAAAGATGTTGTGCTTGCTGATACGGCCGGAAGGATGCACACTAACATCAACCTGATGGACCAGTTAAAAAAAGTGTGCAGGGTGAATAATCCGAACCTTATCATTTTCGTGGATGAAGCAATTGCAGGAAACGATGCTGTTGAACGCGCAAGATTGTTTAACGACGCAGTGCCATTTAATGGTACCATATTGACAAAACAGGATGCAGATGCAAAAGGCGGGGCAGCCATATCCATTGCATACACCACTGGCAAGCCCATACTGTTCCTGGGCGTGGGTCAGAACTATAAAGACCTCGTCAGGTTCGACCCAGACTGGTTGCTTGACCGGTTATTTGAATAATTTCCAATATATAAATATTTCTGTCCATATTCGTACAAAAACGAACATTACTTATATTACTAGAACCATTTAGAAATCATGGGTCACGACCGGAATTTGATGATCTTTTCTACCGAAAACGGTATAGTTGCCCTTGATAGCCCTGTCAAGTTGAAAATACTTGAGATGTTGAGAAAAGGAGCGGTCTCATTTGATGACCTTGTGGAGCAATCCGGAAAAGCAAAATCAACAATATCAGTGCACCTGCATGACCTTGAGGAACAAAATCTTATACTGGAAAAATCATCTCCCAACGATAAAAGAAAAAAATATTTTTATCTGAATTCGGTGTGCTTTGCCTGTTCAGAAATGCCTATGATGATGCACTATCAAAAGAATATGGGTACCTTTGAGATATCTGCGATGAATGGTGATTCTTTAATTACGCATATTTTTCAAACAGTCAGATATGGTATGGAAGCTTATGGTTTTGACCCGAAACCTATCATGAAAAGGCTGGGAAGGGATATAGGCACCAGGCTCGGAACTGAGTTCAGATCAAATAATGCATCGGGATTATTGCATGAACTTTCTGAATTCTGGAGCTTACATAAGCTGGGGAATATGAAGATAATCAACAGCAGTAGCCCTGCGGTAATGGTGACGGGATGCTACCACTGCAGTAAGATGCCCAACGTAGGAAAAACGCTCTGCTCCATGGATGAAGGGATTTTAGAGGGCATCTTTTCAAGCAGGCTTAACATTGATCATACTTTCAAAGAAACAGAATGCTTCGGTACGGGGTATCAACACTGTAAATTCATTTTTGAAGATAAAAAGTGAGACTTCCAGAGGCTTTTCAATATCATATCAATTTGTGACCGTTACTTTACATGTTGGTATAATTATTATTTCTTTGCCTCTGTGCCTCTGAGTCTCAGTGGCTTCAGAAAAAACTAGCCACAGAGTCCCAGAGAACACGGAGATCATAATCATGAAAATTACAGAGAAGTCACGATTTGTAGAACCCTTCCCAAGTTTTATTCACCAACACGAATTGAAACGGTCTCTTCAATTTTAAGTCGTATACATGGCATTGATCTTGACATAATCGTATGTCAGGTCGCAGCCCCAGGCAGTGGCACTATTTTCACCGATCCCAAGTTCCACTTCGATGAGGATCTCCCTGCTCTCCATGATGCTCTTTAGCTCGTCAAGTTTTCCTTCTATTATCGTACCTGAATCAACAAGAACAGCCTCTTTATTATTTCCAGAGAACTTGAGTGAGATCCTGTTCTGGTCAACCTCAGCCCCTGAATACCCGGCTGCTGCGACCACCCTTCCCCAGTTCGGGTCCTTTCCATATATTGCAGTCTTCACAAGAGGCGAGCGAACGATAGTCTTGGCAGCAGCTCTTGCATCCCCCTCTGTCCTTGCACCACTCACAATTACCTCTATCATCCTTGTCGCGCCTTCGCCGTCTTTAGCTATCATCTTTGCAAGACTTATGCACACATGATCAAGCCCATCCTGGAACGTTTTTTCATCGCAGTCCCTGTACCCCGTGGCTGTAAGGAGCGCCATGTCATTGGTGCTCGTGTCGCCGTCCACCACTACCATGTTGAAGCTTTTATCAACTGCTTTTTTCAAGCAGACATCAAGTGCCTTCTTTGATAAACATGCGTCTGTAAATAGAAACGCAAGCATTGTTCCCATATTGGGTTCGATCATCCCTGAGCCTTTGGCTATGCCTGCTATACGCGCACCGTTGTCAAGTTCAACTGCAAACTCTTTCATTGAGGTGTCTGTGGTCATAATTGCACGAGCGCAGGCAGAAGATGCTTCTTTTGAACTTGAAATGTGATCGTAGACCTCATCAAGATGTCCTGCAAGCCAGGTTTTATCCAGATACCTCCCGATAACACCCGTTGATGCAACGCCGATCTCTTCGGGGCTGCATTTCAGTTTTTTTGATAGTAGCCCGGCCATCCATCTTGCATCCTCGATACCCTTCTCGCCTGTGAACGCATTGGCACATCCGCTGTTGGCAATTATGGCTTTCAAATCTCCTTTTGATAGTGCTTCCCGCGTGATAATAAGGGGAGCAGCTATGACTTTGTTTCGCGTGAAAACACCCGTTGTGGCAAGCTCCCTTGCATCCGCGACCATTATAGCAAGACCGTTCTTTCCCTGCTTTATGCCGTTCGCCCTGACCCCCCTGACCGCGCAAATGCCGCCCTTGACGTGTTTCATAAATAATTATTCCTGTTCTTTTGATAAGCACCTGATTATATCGCTTCTCACCAGTATACCGACCAGTTTTTCGTTTTCAATAACAGGAAGCCTGTTTACCCTGTGTTTGACCATTATGTTGGATGCATCCTCTAGAGTTGAATCTGGCGATATGGAATAAATTTTCTTTTTCATGATATCCCGCACGGGCTTCATACGAATGTCCTCAAGTGCTTTCTTGAATTCTTCAAACCTTATTACGCTCCTTATGGGCATCTCGATTATCTCGAATGGGCTTGGAAGTATCATATCAATTGAGACATCAGGCGTCTTAAATAATTTTAGCAGATCTGTTTCTGACACTATTCCGACCACTTTCTCATTTTCGATCACAGGCATGCCGCTTATGTGGTTATTCTTGAACAAATCCACGAGTGTGCTTACAGGGTCATCTGGCTTGCATGTAATTACATCAATATTCATTGCATCTTTTACTTTCATAAAGTTCCTCATGGAGCTGTCGCAGGTGTCCACAGACCCTTCGTTTCATCTAATCCGAACATAAGGTTCATGTTCTGTATTGCCTGGCCGGACGCTCCTTTAACAAGATTGTCTATTGCAGATATAATAACTATTCGGTCACTACCCTGTTCGACCTCAAAACCGATATCGCAGAAATTTGAACCGCGTACGCCGCTGAGCGTTGGTATTCCTTTAATGAGCCTTATAAAGTGATTGTTTTTATAAAAATTAGTATAAATATCTGTTAATTCATTTATATCAATTTCTTTTTTTACGAAAATATGCGCCGTAGTCAGTATCCCGCGCACTGAAGGTATCACATGGGGAGTAAAGCTGATCTTTTTTAACTTCTCATCAAGACGCGTAAGTTCCTGAACAATTTCAGCGCGGTGGCGGTGATTTGTAAGCTTGTATGCCTGGATATTCTCAGCCATGTTGGGATAATGGGATACTATGGAGGGTTCTGCGCCTGCACCTGATACACCGCTTTTTGAATCAAAGACCGCGCGATCGATGAGCCCCGCATCAGCTAGAGGTGCGGCTGCCAGTGATGCTCCTGTGGGGTAGCATCCCGGGTTTGCGATAAAACTCTGTTTTGAAACATCGGGATGAAGTTCCGGGATCCCATAAACCGCTTCCCTTGGGTCTGTGTGCTTAATTTTATACACTTTTTCGAAAACATCGGTCTTTAACCTGTAATCTGCGCTGAGGTCTATTACCTTCACGCCACACTCAAGAAGTGCTGGAACGACCTGCATTGCAGTACCATGCGGGACTGCCGTGAACACGATGTCAGAGCGGGATGCCGCATCTTCCATGCTCAGATCTTCAAATTCAAGGTCGTAAAATTTTCGAAGATGTGTATGAATATCGCTTACTTTCTGACCTTTCTTGCTTCGCGACGTAACTGCAACAACATTTGCTTCAGGATGACCTGCAAGCAGGCGCAGCAGTTCACCGCCTGTGTATCCGGAACTACCGATAATTCCTATGTCCATGTTGCTTCTAAACGGTGTTGCTAATAATGATACTTTCGTTTCCTGTGAGCTTATTGCAGGTACTTTTCACCCGGTCCATGAGTTCTGTTTCTGAAAAGAATAAATGTGCAGGGCATGAGCAGTTGCTGCATCCGAATCCTGGAATGCCGACACAGAACTCCCCGACAGCCTTTGCAACATTGCATTCGATACTGACTTCTGTGGGTATTAGCATGGCGCTCACAACTTCAGAATGAGGTAAGAGATAATCGATGTGCCATTTTCTTGTCATGTTCTTACCTGATGCAATATTGAAATGCCTTGTTACGCGTTTGAAACCTCCCGTACCAAGTGCAGAACCGATGTATGCATAATGGCCTTTTTTGAACTGGATGATTCCCAGTCTTCCCACTCGAATGACAGTATCTTTATCAATTTCCAGTTTCAGGACATAAACCCCTTTCATGGTTTGAACATATCTTTTTCATTTAAAAATGTATCTTGATAAACGCCAAAGATATAAGGAGGCAGGATCATTTGGACGGCTATTGCGCAAAATGCGAGGGTCGCCCAGTCAGGTCAAAGGCGTTAGCTTTAGGGGCTAGTCCCGCAGGGGTTCGTGGGTTCAAATCCCATCCCTCGCATACAATTACAAGTTCAAATCGTTCTTTTTTAGGAATACTTTCACCTTGCTCTCTTAAGGCTTAAACAATAGAACGGAGAGTGAAGTAAGAATGTTGTACAACCATGAAAGAAGTCTCAAAGCAACTGAAGAGAGAATAAGAAATTCAAGTATCAACGAAGCAAACAAGCAATTAATATTTGAGTTTGAGAACTACTGTTTTGCGGAAGGTCTTAAGATAGCCAGAGTGTTGAAGCACCTTATCGAACTAAAAGTGCTGGCTGACATGGTAGGGAAAGATTTCAAGAGCATCTCTAAGCAGGATGTGATGAGCCTTGTAGGACGTATTGAGCGCATGGACAGGGTTGACAGAACTAAACAAGACTATAAGATCCTGATCCGGAAGTTATTCCGATGGCTTGGCAAGAATGATGTTGTTGACTGGATA
>JBDROC010000213.1:0-3010 GCA_043810475.1 Methanobacteriota archaeon
AACAAATACTACTTTGGATTACTGATGTATGAGGGTTTAACAGCAGCGATAGCTGATGCTCATGAGGTTACAGAAACCTCAAAGACAATAGATGTGATAATGGGTAAAACCCTTTATGCGCATTCTTATTTGGAAATGTAATAACTACAGTAACAAGTAACAAGTAACAAGTAACAAGTAACGAGTCCTTGTTCTTATTGTCTTTTAACTCGTTACTGTCTTTAAGATGGAGGTAGAAAATGGCTTTTACTGCTCCAAAAGAGACTTATTCAGGCAAAGTTTATAATGTAACAATAGGAACAGGCGACAGGGCAGCAAGCTTTGGAGGGGAAAACGTGCTTCCTTTTCTACCTTTTGAAGGAACAATCCCAAACAAACCTTTAATCGCATATGAAATACAGGACGTTCCTCCAACAGACTGGCCTGAAAACGTTCAGAAACCCTTCAGCAGTGTTTCAGGCGATCCTGTTACATGGGCAAAGTTCTGTCAGGATACGCTGAAGGCAAAGGCTATAGCTTTAAGGCTTATCGGAACCCACCCCGACAGGGAAAATCGTTCACCTGAAGATGCTGCAAAAACCGTTAAAGACGTGCTTTCTGCTATTAATGTCCCTTTGATAATACTTGGAAGCAACAATTCAGAAAAAGACGCTCCAGTGCTGATCGCCGCTGCAGAGACCGCAAAAGACAAGAACTGCATATTAGGCAAGGCGCAGGAAGCTAACTATAAAACAATAGCTGCCGCGGCAATGGCAAATAACCATAAACTTATTGCAATGTCAGAGCTTGACATAAACCTTTCAAAGCAGTTGAACATACTCATAACCCAGATGGGTTTTGACAAGGAAAGACTTATAACAGATCCCATGTGCTCTGCGCTGGGGTATGGCCTTGAATATACATATTCAGTCATGGAGAGGATAAGGCTTGCCGCGCTTACACAGAATGACCTCACAATGCAGCCGCCAATGCTCGCAGATGTAGGCATGTATGTATGGAAAATCAAGGAGACGCAGGCGCCCGAATCAGATGTGCCCTTATGGGGTAACGCTGAAGAGAGGGGAATTGCATGGGAGTCAGCAACCGCTTCCGCGCTTCTCATTGCAGGCGCAGAACTCTTAATCATGAGGCATCCAAAGGCCATTGAGACAGTGGGGAAATTAATAGAAGAGCTATAAATATCGTACGCTTAATGCGTGATGAGTATTTTGCCGCGTGTTATGCGTAACGTATTACGGAGGTTTTAGATATGGCTCTATCAGGCGTTGAGATATTTAAATTATTGCCAAGGACAAACTGCAAAAAATGCGGTCATCCTACATGCCTTGCATTTGCAATGAAGCTTGCGCAGAGACAGGCATCGCTGGATCAGTGCCCTGATGTATCTGAAGAGGCAAAAAAAATACTTGGAGAGGCTTCAGCGCCGCCGATACGCGCTATCACCATAGGCTCCGGCGACAGGGCGGTAAAGATAGGCGAAGAGACAGTCCTCTTCAGGCATGACAAGAAATTTGTCAACCCATGCGCTCTCACTGTTGAAATCAAAGACACTCTTTCCGAGGGAGAGATAACAAAGAAGATAGAGGAAGTCCTTACATCGGAAATAGACAGGGTCGGACAGAAACTCAGAATTGACGCAATAGCGCTTACAAACGCATCCGGCGATAGAGGAAAGTTTGAGTCAGCCGCAAAACTTATTGCATCAAAGGCACCGGATGTGCCTGTCATACTTTTAACAACAGACCCTGCCTCTGCAGAGGCAGCAGTAAAGCTATTTCCAGGTAAAAGACCTATTATTTATGGTGCAAATTCAGGCAATGCTGAAGCTATGGCAAATATTGCAAAGGCAGAAAAGGCAACACTCGGAGTAGTTGCAAACGGTTTGGATGAACTCTCCACACTTACGGAGAAGATAAAATCCCTCGGGGTTGAGGACATAGTCATAGATTCGGGAGCAAGGAAGGCAAGGGATATTATAGAGCATAATACGTTAATAAGAAGGGCAGTGGTAAAGAAGAACTTCAAGCCATTTGGATACCCTGTGATTAACTTCGCACAGAGAGACGACAGCCTCCATGAGGCATTGATCGCATCTCTTGGAATCACAAAATATGCATCAATTATAGTTGTTAGCAGTATTGAGAAATGGAAAAACCTCGCCCTCTTCACTTTAAGACAAAATATATACACCGATCCTCAGGTGCCAATGCAGGTTGAACAGAAAATATACAAGATAGGAGAACCAACCACTGAGTCCCCGCTGATGATAACAACGAATTTCTCACTCACATATTTCATAGTCTCAGGTGAAATAGAAAACAGCAAGGTTCCAAGCAGACTCGCAGTGATGGACTGCGAAGGATTATCAGTATTAACCGCATGGGCGGCAGGGAAATTCAGTGCTTCAAAGATAGCGGCATTTATAAAAGATAGCGGCATTGAGAATGAGGTAAAACACAGGGAATTGATTATCCCCGGCTATGTCGCGATATTAAGCGGTTCTATAGAAGACAAACTTGAAGGCTGGAAGGTGACAGTCGGGCCGAGAGAGGCAAACGGAATACCTGCGTTTTTGAAAGCAAAAATAGCATAAAAGTAGGATGCACGATGCAAGATACATGATGCACGATAAAAAAACACATATTATAGTGGACGCTAAAAATAAGTTGACATGATTGTCATTCCCGCTTGTCGGGAATCTTTCTTTAAGAACGATGCTGGACAAGCCAGCATGACAACTGATTTAAGTCTTTTACTATAAATCATGTATCGTGAATCGTGTATCATATACTTGAATATGAGGAGGTTTGAATGTCCAAGTTAATAGCCTCTGCAGCCATAAGAGGCGCACATACACTGGTAAAACAAACAGAAGAACTGCTTGAAAAAACCACTACAGAAAAAGGCAAAGACTTCACTTTTGAATTCCCTGACACCGCTTTTTATCTTCCTATGATTTACGCAATGACAGCCTTCCCTGTTAAAACACTGGGCGATATGAAAGTTGCGC
>JBDROC010000214.1:0-4845 GCA_043810475.1 Methanobacteriota archaeon
ATATGTGCAGTTACAATATTATGCTTATGTGCCATGCCACTGTAGAATTGAAAAAATGGGGGAATTCCCTGGGCATCATAATTCCAAAGGATAAGATCGTTGAACTTGGATTATCGGAAAAGGATATTATTGACATCGATATCCTTAAAAAAGAGAAAGTAAGTGGATTTGGAATCGCAAAAGGGAAAAAACCTTTTGTAAGAGAAGCAGCCGAGCATGAAGACCTGTGGTGATAAGGTGTACATAATAGATACATACGCATGGGTTGAGTATTTCACGGGCTCGGATAGAGGAAAGAAAGTAAAAAAAATAGTTGAAGATAAAGATAATACTATCATTACTCCCGAGTGCTGCCTTGCCGAGATAAAGGGCTGGTGCATAAGAGAAAAGTATGATTTTGACGAGATGTACAGTCTTGTAAGGAAAATCTCTGATATTGAATGCGTATTGACACAGGACTGGTTGGATGCTGCTGCGATTCGGAGCGAGATGAGAAAAACTTTGAAAGATTTTAGGATGATTGATGCTCTTATCATAGCTCAACAGAAAAGGATGAGGTGCAGGGTAGTGAGTGGTGACCCGCATTTTAAGGGGAGGAGGGATGTGGTATTTATTTGATCAGAGTTAACAAGTTGACCCTACAATATAATAATCGTGTTTCAACAATTCTTACAAAAACTTGATATGCAGAAAGCTTCATTCAGGGCGCAGGTGATAATATGAGTGAATGTTTCCTGTGCAAGACCGCCATTGAGCCGGTCAATGATTCTGAATTAGAGGGCGTAGACCTGTGTGTTGACTGCTGCGATAACCTTGACGCTGTGGTCAGGGATTACCTGACATCAAGTCCGGGCGGCTTAGACCTGGTTCTTGATATCCTGGTGGATGACCTTTCAAGCGCGGAGAGCAGGCTGAAAGAGCCGCTTATGGATATTATCAGAGAAGTGATGACGGAAGAGTAATATAAAATTACAATCAATCCATCCAATAAATCACACCTTGCTATTTTCCCCGCACTGCTCTTGTTTCTTTTTTATATCTTCCTGACGCAACGCTCACCATGTCTCTTGGAATAGAGTGTTTGTTGAGTATCAAGTAATCTTCGATGATAGTCAGTTCATTCTGGTATTCAGGAGCTATCAATCCCGCGTACTCGACCCCGTCGCTTGTCAGGACATACTCATATCTCTGCTTCCACCTGCCGTTCTTCTCAAAATACCGTAAATCTTCATCCAACATACCCATAGCCACAAGAAGCTGGATATCCTCGAAGAGCTTATCGCTGTAAGGGAATCCGTAGCGGTTGTGGAACCTGTAATCAAGCAGGTTGTGCAGCTTCTCTACCTTCCCGAGTTCCCTTACCAGATAATATATCTTTGCGATATTGCGAAGCCTCGGCATGTTTATCCTTCCATCCGCTTCTTTGCAAAACAGCCTGTGCGCACTGTAAAAAATGAGAAGAAGGCCTTCGATAGGTAAATAATTATCGTTCCTGATAAAGTGCAAAAGAGAAGGCGATAGTCCCTCAATTCCCAGCAGGAAATCATTGGAAGCATGTGAAAGCGTAGAATTGTCTTCGGTTTTTGAGAAAACACAAAGCGATATCTGGCGTGAGATAGCCCTCACAAGACCGTTCGCAAGGGCTGACTCATCGTAGAAAAACCCTTCTTCGTCTTCCATCTTGACCCGCGTGCTCTTCGGGATGCCGCTTGCGACATCAAGATCAACGAGAACGGATGCGCCGTACTGTTTGCCAAACCTCTTTGCAAGTTCGTCCTCGAACATCTTTTTTGCCACGCCGTTCCTGGCAATGGTGGAAAGCGCCATGCGTGTCTTGGGATTCAGGTTCTTATGAGTGAATCGGGATACTGCATTGCAAATGCTGCTGTTCCTGATATTCAATATCAGTTTTTTTGCACCTTTATCGCCATTTGCTTCTATGAAGTTCAAAAGGTCGTTATCGTTGTATGATATGAAAAATGAAAAGACCTTAGATTTCACATCCCCACCAGATTTTGCGTATTGAGAAAGGGCACCCTCAAGGGCATGTAGCAGCATCACCCGCGCTCCTTGTGTCATGGGGTTGTGAATTATGGCTGAATAATGGTGCGCCCTTGCGATAAGCATGGACTCTGCGGCTGTGATAGCCATGTCCTCATCATATCCAGCGTTTTTGCCCAGCACCAGTCTGCCGTTGCTCAATGACAGGCTTCCTACGATCTGGTCCACATCGACAAGCCCGAACGAAACGCCTGTGTGATAAGAGTCGCGAAGCAGGAAATCTATCCTGTCGGCATCGATGTCGTTCGAAATTATCTGCGCCAGGTACGGCACAGGGAGAGCATCGATGTCGCCTGTTGCCATTTTAGCAATATCCTCAAAAAAGGAAGCAGCATTACCAGTGTGTAATGCAATTTCCTGTTTCATATGGAATGAGTTTGATATTATGTACCTTGAGAACATCTCATGGTTCACGAATTTTTTACCGTTTACAACAGGCTGGTATGCGGGGTTTCGCTTCAGGACGCTTTCTACAACATGGGAGAAGGCACTGTGCCCGATGTCGTGAAGAAGCGCTGCAAGTCTAACCTTAATGATGTCTTCTCCTGAAATACAAAGCGCTCTTGCTATCTTATCTGCAATGAACAGAGTCCCCAGGCTGTGCTCGAAGCGGGTGTGGTTCGCGCCCGGGAAGGCAAGGTCTGCAAGACCGAGCTGCTGTATCCTGCGAAGGCGTGCCATCTCAGGGGTGTTGATTATGAGATGCTCGAATTGGCTCAGTTCCACGCGACCGTAGATGGGGTCGATGATGGAGGGCATGATAGATTATATGAGGCTGTGGGGTATTAAAATGAATCTGTATTGTTAAAGGTATTTTTTCCTGAGGGAGTAAGCGACTTAGTGTTCGGTGTAAGGAGTCATGCCCTGTAGCACCTGTGCCGCATTTAGCTTCGCGCCTTATTCGGAAAGCGCCCCGGGATATAATGGACCCTTCTCAAATTATCCGTATTCCTTTTCTGATAGCTTCGTTAACAATGCTGATTTGTTCCCTCTTGCGGGCAAACTCATCAGGAGTATAACATAAAACATCAACAACTTCAGAATTTCTATCAGATAATAAGCCAATAGACTCAATAAATTTATACATCCGTTTTGTGAACTTAATATCTGAAAACTTATTAGATACAACAATAAGATCTATATCGCTAAATTCACCCGGACGCCCGTATGCTCTTGAACCCCAGAGCCACATCTCTTCAGGTGAATAAATGGACTTTATTCTTGCGAGATATTTATTCAAGAAGTAGGATACTTTCTTGTCAAATGCCATCTAATGCCCCCCATATAATCTACTTTTTACAGATTCCACAATTTGTTCAGCCTTACCTATTCCATCTTCCGCATCTTCTTTATCAACGTTTTCATAGGGCACAATGTCTCCCACATCGGGGTATCTGAGAACAAGATAATAGGAATCAAGCTCAGCTACAAGTTTCAGTGCATCATCCGGCATATCTGTCAATTCGATCAACTTTCTAAGAGAGTGGGTTCTTGGTGGTTCTTCCTGTCTTTCTTTTATGTATAATGCCTTTAATATTTTTTCAACAGCCTGCTGGCATAAGATAAGACTTACATCATATGCTTCAATGTCAAGGTTCTTCCTGGCGTTTTCGAGGTCGTGCTCAGCCTGTCTCACCCATCTACCTGTTACTTCATTCAGATGATTTAGAACCATACCATACACTATATTGTCTTTTTCTTTTAAATGTTATTCGATTAGGTATGACATTATAACTGATTTGGAATGAAAGTTTGAGTGAGGAGAGTAAGCCCCTTTATGTTTAGCGCAAGGAGCGAGTGCCCCTGTAGCGCTTATGCGACATTCAGCTATGCGCCGTACTCGGACAGGTCTGGACTGCCCTTTGTGCCCTATTTCGGCTTGCACCCGCGTGGATTCGCCGTTCCATCCGCTTACGCATGATCTCGCTCTTTCGAGTTCATCGCATTACTGCGCAGCGGTATCGTTTCTGTTCCAGAGCCAGGACTCTCGCCCTACGCACTTGCGTGCATCCGCGGTCCAGAAGGTGAGGGGACTTTCCTCAGCAGCAATATTGCCACCGGCAGCCGCCCTTCCTCTCTCAGGTTTCTTAATAACGTGTGATGTTTTATATTTTTCTACTCTTTCAATTTTACATAAAAAATTAGAACTTTATAACTTATAAAATTTTGGCAGCAGCCTGTCGAAATACTTCACCACAACGCATCCTTCAGTACATTTACCGCACCGCGTGCACTCCTCACCTATCATGAGATGCGGCTCAAGAGTGATCGAACCTGCAGGGCACACTTTCAGGCAAATCCCGCACTTCGTGCATTTTTTCGCCTTTATCAACTGCTTTGCTGTGTTCTCAAAAAATGATAAGGCCTCATCCTTTCCCGGCGAATTGACAGAGATATGCCCGGATGAGAATATCTTGACGCTTGAGGTATCCCTTCTTATCAGGAGCACCCCGAGGTCTTCTGAAAATACGTTATCCCCAAGCATATTCGCAATATTACGCGCTTCCTCGATCATGAGCCCTGCGACCTTTCCTTCCATGGTATATCCTCCGGTCTTGCAGGGTGAAACGCCTCCAGTCACTGAAATTCTGAACTCTTCTTCCCCACCTTTAGGTATTGTATCTATCTCCAGTTCTTCGGAAAGGCGCACCATCTTTGGCGGCAGGCTCTTCCAGCGCCAGAAACCGTGCTCGATGAATTTTTGCGAAAGCCCGTGTTCTCTTGCCCAATCCAGCAGGTACTTGTTCCAGCGCTCAAAAAGTTCAGGATGCAATTCTTTGAACC
>JBDROC010000215.1:0-6858 GCA_043810475.1 Methanobacteriota archaeon
CTCCAACACGCTGTGCAACACGGATATGCATCTTCAGGCAGTGAGGGCATTTTAGCGCCGCAGACACACCTATTGAGATAAGTTCTATGGTCTTTGCGTCAAGGCGTTTGAACTCACGGATTATGGAATTATCATAAAGGACTTTTGTGACGAGCAGTTCTGGGTTCTGCTTCATGAAATTAAGGATGTAAGGTACTTCACCGTATGCTTTTTCAACCTCTTTTAGCAGTTCTTCCGCGGCATCTTCAGGCTCTTTTTGCAATATCTTCTCTATCTTTTTTAATTCCATGGTACTTTAAAACAATTTAATCCTATATAAAAACCCCGGAACCGGAATGTACTACGATGCCGCTATTTGTTATACTATACGGTTTAATCTCTTTTGAATGTTCGATATGCCTCATTTTCAATACTTCTATAAAAGTCGTAACTGCTCCCAGGTCTGCATGTCTTACCTGTCGCAAAATGATCACTCCATCAGTTATATACTCAATAAGACCATATTTCGAATAATAAGGGTTCTCCTGGCTGATCTCAGAAGTCATAACAGCTGTTATTCCTGTTTCCTTAATTACCTGTGCAAAATTAAAAAGGTGATCGCGGCGTTCTGATTCTGTATCATATATCATTTCATACAGAGTTATAGGGTCTATGGCAAGGCGCTTTATATTCAAAGACTTCAATAGTTTTGGAAGGTCACTTTCGAAGCGATTTATCATGGCTTTAAAATTCAAAGTATTAAGATTGACCAATGTCAGTTTTTTGCTTTCAATATATGGTCTCAGGTCCCACCCATAGATCAAAGCTGTTTTGATGAGATTTTCTTCGCTTTCTTCCAGACTAATATATACGCAATTCTCATCGTTTTGCAATCCTGAATAAATGAACTGAAGTACAAAAGTGGATTTACCGGTTCCAGGTGAGCCCAATATTGCCACAGTATGCCCTTCCGGAATACCTCCACAAAGCATTTCATCGAGTCCTGAGATGCCAATCTTGATTATGCCCATTACCTGCCCCTTACTCTTTTAATATTAGACACCTCAAAACCTTTTTGAGGGCTTATCTGTGTCTCAAAATTTACAATATTCTCATGTTCCACCCCTGGCAATAATCCCCTGAATTTTTTAAGATACATTATGCGATTTCTTTGTGTAGGGCCAAGTTTTTCCCAATCAAAAACAAATACTCCATCCATACACTCCATTATCTCTTCTTGTTCGTTATTTTCAAAAATCCCTTCGTTAAATATCGCATATATAAGCCCATCCCATTTTTTTGACACTCTTTGAAGCCCCCGTAAGAAAAGTATCAAATCTGACCAGTCAATTCTTTCAAGGCAATACTGAGCCATTGCTGTCAACGAATCAATAATAATAAGTCCATTTTGTGCATTTTTATCAAGATATCCTATTAGTGCATCCATTAGATTTCTTTTTTCTTCGTTCCACTTTAATGATTCAATAGAGGGAAGGGCTTCAGAAGAAGACAACCATGATGCAGGGATAAAAGATCCGGCAAAGTAGGAATCAGAAAAATCCTTGAATTCAAATCTTTGCTCATGGATCTTTTTCTGGAGAAACTCATAAAAATCAGGAAAAGAGAATGCTATCTCTTTCATTATATCATTCTCTGAACGTGTAAAAGAGATATATATCACTTTATCAGGCAATAATGTGGTTGTGTCCTTTTTCTTTTGATCAGATAATAGACGAACACATGATGTGATCGCAAACTCAAAGTCACCTGCACCCAGCTCGCCAAGCAGCAGAACAAGAGAACCTGATGGCAATCCTCCCTGAAGGATGTAATCAAGTGAATCGATCCCTGTAGGAATTCTTGATAGTTTCATGCAATACCTTTAATTATTATTAGTATAATAATTATATGAATGTAATTTCAGATTATTAAACTTTGGCATCGATGTTGACAAAATCTAATAAGTATGGTTTCAAAACATATGGATATTTCAGGAATAATCGAAAGAATTAATGAAGAAATCTCAGATATTAAGAGTTATTTCCAGATTTTAACCAGACAAAAGTTAGTGCTTGAACCTTATTCTCCTGAAAAGTTCCAAGAGTTGGTGTCTTTTGATGGCTTAAAGGGTTATGTCGAGAAGGAACGTTACTGGGTGAATCAACCGTTTGCATTTATATCAATATTATATAATAATCAGAAAAAGGAGTATCTCTATCATACAGTTGAGCCTGAGCTTTCCACATTTGAACGGATGGTACTTGAAACCCTTTATGAGAATATTCTTGACACGCTGACATTATATGACACATCGGATAAGAAAAAAAGCGAGATCCTGGAGAACAAAATACTTGAGCTGATCGAGGGATATTCGATCGAGATAGATATGGCATCGATCCATAAGATACTGTACTACATCAAAAGGGATTATATTGGATATGAAAGGATCGATCCGATAATGAAGGATCCCAATATCGAAGATATATCCTGTGATGGCTCAAACATCCCGATTTTCGTTTATCACAGGAAATACCAGAATATTAAGTCAAATCTTTCTTTCGAATCAGATAAACTCGACTCTTTTGTGATGAAGCTCGCTCAAAACTGCGAAAAACAGATATCAATAGGAGACCCACTTATAAATAGCACTCTTCCGGATGGTTCAAGGTTAAATGCCTCTCTTGGCAAAGAGGTCACATTCAGGGGCAGTACTTTTACGATAAGAAAATTCAGGGAACATGCTTTTACCCCAACCGATCTGATAAAGAACGGCACGTATACTTCAGATATCCTTGCGTATATGTGGCTTGCAGTGGAAAATGGTAAAAGTATAATATTTGCAGGGGCAACAGCTGCGGGAAAGACCTCAACACTTAACGCAATATCTCTTTTTATTCCTTCAATGGCAAAGATCATAAGCATCGAAGATACCCATGAACTGGTACTTCATCATTTGAACTGGATAGGAAGTGTCACACGAGAATCATTTTCTAAAAATACGAGTGCCAGGGAGATAGATATGTATGAATTGCTTCGCCAGGCATTGAGACAGCGTCCTGAGTATATAATCGTTGGAGAGATCAGGGGAAAAGAAGCGATGACGCTTTTCCAGGCAATGAACACAGGTCATACCACCTATTCAACAATGCACGCAGATTCGATAAATACTGTTATCAGCAGGCTTGAAGGAGATCCGATAAATGTTCCACGCGTTATGATCCAGGCTCTGGATATACTGTGTATACAGATGCTTATTCAGGTAGAAGGAAAAATGGAAGGTAAGAGGGTGCGCCGTCTGGATAG
Source organism: Methanobacteriota archaeon (assembly GCA_043810475.1). Taxonomy (GTDB): domain Archaea; phylum Halobacteriota; class Methanosarcinia; order Methanosarcinales; family Methanoperedenaceae; genus Methanoperedens. The sequence continues at coordinate 3,283 of JBDROC010000215.1, forward strand.
CATGATCGAATTCACAGGGATCGATCCGCAAACCCAGGACCTGCGATTCAATGAGATATATAGTCTGGATATGAAATCAGACACGTTCAGAATAAGCGGTAAATCGTATGTTCTCGAAGCAATAAAGGCAAGACTCAGCTGGGATGAAAAGAAGTTGAAGTCAGAACTCGAAAACAGGCGGATCCTTCTTGAATATATGTTAAAGAAAGATATGGATGAATTTGAAATCGTGTCATTAATCCAGAGTTACTATGTGGATCCTCAGAATACAATGAAGCGAGTAGAGAAAAACATATGAATATATTTCATAAAGTTGCATATAAATTATTTGGAAAATATATAAATGCCCATAAAGAGGATTATAATGAACTGCGATTAGACATCAAACAGGCGCGGATTGGTGTTCCCTGGAATATCTACGTTAGTACTGCTTATCTATCATCCATACTTTCAGTTGTCTTTCTCATAGTGATCGGATATCTGCTCATCCCACTGTGGCGTTTTTTATATATAAATTATTTAAAAATTGCACCATACACTGGAAATAAGATATTTAGTGATTATGGTGAAATATTTTTTATTTTATTTATAGTATTAATTGTCTCATTTATTTTAGGTGTAATCGCTTATTCCTTGATAATGGCATATCCTGGATTGGAAGCTTATAATAGAAAAATAAAGATCGATCTTACTCTTGCTCATTCTGTGGCATATATGCACGCCCTTAGCAAAGGTGGATTGAGTCTAATTTCGATATTCAAATCACTGAGCGAGCACATTAATGTCTACGGCGAATCAGCGGAAGAGGTAGCATATATCATAATTGACACTGAAATGCATGGAAGTGACCTGATAACTGCCCTTAAAACCGCAGCGGTTACTACTCCTTCAGACAAGTTCAGGGATTTCGTTGATAATCTTCTGAATATCATGGAAACCGGTGGAGATATGGAAACTTTTTTTGCCAGTATGGTTGGCCATTATCAAAAGTCTGCTGAATCAGATCAAAGTATGTATCTTGAAATGCTGGGAATGTTTGCAGAAACATACGTTACAGCGTTTGTTGCAGGCCCCCTGTTCTTAATAACGATATTGATCGTAATGGGAATTACGGGTCCCGGCAGTCTCAATATGCTAAAAGTACTTATATATGCCGTCATCCCTTTGAGCGCTGTTGCATTCAGCGTTTTATTGAGTGTAATATCAGTGGGTAGCGAAGGTAGATTAATAAAAATATATGAAGTCTCAAAAAAGATCAGGCATTATGACGATGTAAGAGTAAAACCCATTGCCTCAGGTGAAGAGAGGATTATCCGCAAACTTCTGCGCTCGCTGCGATGGACAAGTATTGTAAATGTTAGAAAAAACCCCTTGAAAATTTTCTTTTCTAATCCATTAAAAGTTCTGTATATAACTATCCCATTGGCCTTAATTTATTCTTTCCTGTCAATGAATCAGCATGAGATAACAATTGACCTCATGGATGATGTTATCGTTATCAACTTATTGATAATTCTTGTGCCGTTTATTATCTTTTATGAACTCCAGATGAGACGAATAAGGAAGATTGGAGAATCTATTCCAGGCTTTCTCAGACGTCTTGCTGCAATAAGTGATATGGGTGTCCCGCTTTTTCAGGCAATAAACTCCATTTCAAAGATCAATCTTGGTGTTTTGAGCACAGAAGTGAAACTCATGTATAAGGATATCGTATGGAGCCGCAGTCTCTTTGAAGCTCTGACAAAGTTTGAGCGCAGGGTAAATACGATATCAATATCAAGAATTGTTACACTTATTACTAAAGCCAGTGAATCTACGGCAAATATAAAAGATACATTACGAGTAGCAGCAAGTGATTCAGATCTCTCTGAAAAACTCATGCGACAGAAGTACACTGTATTGTTATCTTACCTTATCGTTGTGTATATTTCATTTTTTGTATTCATGCTTGTGCTATATGTGTTCGCAAAAATGTTCCTGCCGCAGATGCCCTCATACTCTGGTCCTTCAGGCATGCTCTCGATAAGTACGCAAAAGGAAGAATACTCTACTCTCTTTATGCACGCCTCGGTTATTCAGGGATTCTTTTCAGGGATAATCGCAGGACAGATGATAGGTGAGAGCCCATATGATGGTCTTAAGCATTCCATTTTCATGATGACTATTGCTTATATTTTTTTTGTGTGGTTCGTATAGAGGATATTATGAAGTTACTAAATAATGAAAAAGGGGTTTCTGAAATCGTGGGGGCAATGTTCATTCTATTAATTCTTGTTCTTTATCTTGGTGTTATGCAGGCTTACGAATTGCCAAAATGGAACAAAGAACTTGAAAAGCAGGGGTTTGACCTTGCGTACAAAGACTTTCTTGATCTAAGGTCAGATATAGAAGATTCATCAATAAGGGGTATGCCTGTAACAAGTAGTATGCATACAGGTGTCAGGTATCCTGAGCGTTTCATGCTTCGTAATCCTGGACAGGGAGCCTATGGAAGTATAACAACGTATCCTCTTAAAATAAATATAACGTACAATTCAAGTGGCACTCTTGATAACGCGAATTATACATCTCTTGGCTTTGTATATGAAATGAAAGGACTGTCTGTTTTTCCAAAACTTGTTTACGAACATGGAATGGTTATCAACGATTTTGGGAACTGGAACAATTCAGATGATGTTAACAGGCTTATTTTAGATAATGGCATTTACATTCCTTTTATCAAAGGTATTGATTCCGTCTATTCGACAGAAATTGAAACATTCAACACATTCCCTGTTACGAAATACAATTTAACTGAGGGCATATCTTCAATGAACGTGACACTTGGGACCAGGTATCCTCAAGTATGGGAAAAAATGCGCAATGTATCCATGCCGCCAGGGTCTAATTTTACCGTAACTGATGGGGAGATCAGGATGACTAACATTTCCGGATATAACATGAATTTATCTTTGCCAAATTCCTCTTCTATGTCAGAGGATATTTTTTATTCCGGCATGATCAGGTTCATGGATCATGATTCCGTGATTATACTGATTGGATAGCATCTGCTGTTCTGGCTAAGGAGCTTAATGCGCAGGATGTTCTTCTCATAGTAAGAAACATTTATTACCCTGTCAGGCTATAAAAACCGCTTATTCAATGGACTCGTGGGGTAGCCAGGATATCCTGGCGGGCTTCGAACCCGCAGACCCGCGTTCGAATCGCGGCGAGTCCGTATTCGATTTAAACTTAATTCACCGCAAAGGGCGCAAAGAACGCAAAGCATAGCAATAAAATCTCTGCGCCCTTTGCGTTCTTTGCGGTGAGAATTCAATATTATCCCCAACAGGTCAGCAAACACCAACACTAATTGACCACTTTTACAGCATACTCATTTACATATTCCTGAAAGCCCGATGCCCTGACATTCAGTCTGAGATAGCCCTCATGCGTCTTTAATTCAAGTTCGCTCTTATTGAATTTCAGCACTGTATCTCCACTGCTATCCGTGATATTGATCGCTACGGAATTCATCCCGGAAAGCACCACGCTGGCTTTTACAACTGGTGTGCCGTCTTTCGAGTTGATTACCTC
>JBDROC010000216.1:0-4895 GCA_043810475.1 Methanobacteriota archaeon
CTTTAACCTCGACTTCAATCATTTGTTGTATTTCTGTGATTCAAATATATGAAACTGCTTGTTTTTTACTGATATATCTTATTGGAAGTAGGAAAGTTTCGTGAACAAAGTTCAGGTTGAACCGATAATTTGAATATTAAATGTGCATTTAAGGGAATTAAGGTGTAAATTTAATGAAAAGAAATCTTATGGATATCCTGTGCTGTCCCATGTGCAAGGGCGACCTCGTGCTCGAAGTCACGGAAGAGAATGAAAAAGAGATAGTGAAAGGAACACTCTATTGCGGAAAGTGCAAAGAGTATTATCCCATTGACGACGGCATCCCGAATATGCTGCCGCCTGAGCTAAGGGAATAGGAAGATAAATTTCCAAAATATCAATGATTTCGTACGAGTATACAATTTAATTTAAATCGAACACGGATGACACGGATAAACTGAAACCTCAGTTTACACGGTATAGGGCATGCTTTGCATGCCCTTCTTCTAGTTTTTGACGGATTTTCACGGATACGAAATCCGCGCGTATCCGCGTCATCCGCGCAATCCGTGTTCTATTTCATGATTTTTCTCTTAGCCGATGACGAATTAATTTTGTTTCCCTCAACTTTCTTATTTTTCCCATTCCACCTTCAGTTTTAGCAAGGCGTGCGTAGAAATTGTTTGCCATTATTATTTGCGAGTCGATCAGTGGTTTCACTTCTTTGATCCAGTCCGAGCGCGGATGCTTCTTTACATATTCTGCCCATCGTATGACCTGTTCTGAATGCGACCTATCCCTCATTATAATTTCCCCATCTTCTTCAGAAGCTCGGCATTCAGCACGCTTGCTCCTGCTGCCCCTCTTATTGTATTGTGCCCCATGCATATATAGCGTATGCCAGGACGGATGCGTCCAACTGAAATAGTCATGCCGCCGCCGATGTTCCTGTCCATGCGCGGTTGTGGTCTGTCTTTTTCTTCCTTTACTTCTATCACTGGTGTTGGTTCTGTGGGCAGGTCTGATAATCCAGGGTCAAAATCAAGGAATGCCTGTTTGACTTCGTCGGTTGTTGGGTTATCCGCCATCTCGACCCAGAGCGCTTCAGTGTGCCCGTCCAATACCATGACGCGGTTGCAGCTTGCGCTGACCGCAAAAGGTGCATCAATTATTTCGCTACCGTTGAATTCCCCGAGGAGTTTCTTTGTTTCTGTCTCAACTTTTTCCTCTTCTTTTTCAATATACGGGATTACATTATCAAGTATCGCCATGGAAGCCACACCGTCATATCCTGCGCCGGATATAGCCTGCATCGAAGCAAGGTATATTTTCTCGATACCGAATTTCATGAGAGGTTTGAGCGTCACTGTGCTCATGATAGTTGTGCAATTGGGATTTGTCACGACATAGCCATCCCATTTGCGGTTGTCCTGCTGCACGTCGATAAGTCCGAGATGCCCAGGGTTGACTTCAGGTATGACAAGCGGGATGTCTTTCACCATACGCAGGGCGCTGGCATTACTTGCAACAGCAAAACCTGCTTTTGCAAAATCCGGTTCTACTGTTTTTGCAAGGTCAGTTGGAAGAGCTGAGAACACGATATCTGCTTCGACTTTTTTAGCATCAACTGGAACTACTGTCAGGTCTGCTACTTCTTCAGGGATCTTGCTCTCAAGCCTCCAGTTCGCCGCATCACCATATCTCTTGCCTGCGCTCCTGTCAGAAGCAGCAAGTGAGGTTATCTCGAACCATGGATGCTTGCTTAACATCTCTATGAATCTCTGACCTACGTTACCTGTCGCTCCAAGTACTCCTGCTCTTATTTTTGCCATAACTGACCTTATGTTATTATAATATTAGATTTTTTTTTATTCAATTGATATCGCACTGCTAGCGCATGAATCAACGCAGGTGCCGCAATCAGTGCATTCTTTTTCATCAACGTGCGCCTTCTCGTTTTTCAGTTCTATCGCTGTTGCAGGACATTCATCAACGCATATTCCACAGCCGGTACATTCATCATTATTTACTTTTGCTACCATTTAGGTCACCTTTTGCACTCCCATTGAATAAGTCAAATATAAAATTAACGGTTTACATCATAATCTAAATATATCCCTGAGCTTTTTATGGCGCTATGTTATCCAGAAGAGTTGATCATTTCGTAGAGTCAGTAATCCGCGACATGACACGGTTATCGATAAAACATGATGCTATCAACCTGGCGCAGGGATTCCCAGATTTCCCGGCGCCTCTTGAACTCAAGCGGGCTGCGGCTGATGCGATCATGGGTGATTTTAATCAGTACTCCATAACCTGGGGTGCAAAAGACCTGCGCGAGGAGATATCCCGAAAAGCCCTCAAATTATCTTTTCTAAGATACCTTTCCGGGCAAATACTTCCCTATGAGGTCGGCGAGCTTCCTCTTTGTCTCCACAGGTATCTTATCCGGCGCTGTCAATATCGCCCCGGCTAACGCATTCGCGCACACGCACTTCCTGTCAAGCGAGATCTTCGTGATAGCCTCTTTGATGATATTTCGCACAGCCTCTTCGTTCTTCATAGCGTTCTGGATAACTGTCTCGATGGTCACATCTTCCTCATGCCATACATCATAATCCGTTACTGTAGCGATTATGCTGAGGCACATTTCAGCCTCGCGCGCAAGTTTTGCCTCAGGCAGCGCCGTCATCCCGATAATGTCAAACCCGAGCTTCTGGTACACCTTTGACTCAGCGCGCGTTGAGAACTGCGGTCCTTCCATGCAGACGTATGTCCCCCTGTTGTGCACCCTGTATCCCAGCTTTTTCGTGATATCTGCCAACATTGTGTTCATCTCAGGGCAGAACGGGTCTGCAAATCCGGTATGGACGACAATACCCTCATCAAAGAAGGTGCTCTCCCGAAGGCGCGTCCGGTCAAATATCTGGTCAGGGATAATGATATCAAGGGGCTTGAGTTCGGGTTTAAGGCTGCCAACGGCGGACGCGGATATTATCCTTGTCACACCGAGTTTCTTAAGCGCCAGGATGTTGGCGCGGGAGTTAAGTTTGCTCGGGGAGATCCTGTGTCCCTTGCCGTGCCGGGGAAGAAAAGCCACATTTATATCCCCGAAAGATCCTATCGTGATGGCATCTGACGGTTTCCCGAATGGTGTATCAATTTCTATTTCTTTCACGTTATCCAGCATCGACGCATCATACACGCCACTGCCACCTATTATTGCTATATCTGCCTTCATTTTTTTACACTCCACAATACTTCCAGCTTCTATCGCCTGATACATTCTTTGTTTTAACTATCCCTCTCCTTACCATCTCTCCAAGTATCTCATCCAGCCTGTCAGGCTGGGCTATCTCGAAGTTGATAGGATCAATATTATGGTATTTCAATAGTCCTGACCTGATTTTCGGTATTGTCCATTCATCAAGTTTCTCTTTTGCCATAAGGCGCGAGATGATATCTATCATATCTTCGATAAAATTCCAGGGATATACTATCCATCCCCATTCCTCTACTACCTCGCCTATGTAATCCGGCTTTACCTCTGAAGTATAAAGGTACTGTAGCACAGCTGTCCTGACCTCGGCAGGATTCTGTTTTAAGACATACTCTTTTGAATGGACGATACTCTTGCCCGTATCACAGATATCGTCTACGATAAGCACCTTCTTTCCTGCCACTGCTTTATCTGCAAGCGGGTACCTGATGGCAGGACCTCCACCTGCGTTCGCAGTGCCCACATAATGCTCGATCTTCAAGCTGGTGAGGTCATTGAGCCCCAGGAAATCGCACAGCACCCTGCCTGCGAACCATCCACCCCGCGCCAGAGCTATTATAGTATCGGGTTTGTATCCCGACTTCTTGACATCGTTCGCGACATGCCTGCACAGGTCATAAATGTAATCCCAGTTCGTTATGACGCATCTGAATTTATCCGGTAGTACCATAATAACACCCGACCCGAAAAGGAATTACTTTAATATATAGGTTTTGAGTCTTTTTTTCATAATGATTATTAAGGTGATAAACAAAATATATCTATCAGTAAAACAATAATAGCAGGACAGGTGTTTATTCATGTCGGATAAAAAGCAAACTAAATCTGAATCAAGTTCTATACAGCGCGTCCCAACAGGAATTCCAGGCTTTGACGAATTGTGCAGCGGTGGATTACTGAGAAATCGGTCATACCTTCTATCAGGGACAGCAGGCGCGGGTAAGACCATATTCGGGCTGCAATATCTTTATAATGGTATTACAAAATACGGGGAAAATGGTATTTATATCGCCACTGAAGAACGTCCTGAACAGGTCAGGGAGAACGTAAAACAGTTCGGTTGGGACTTTGAGGCGCTGGAAGAAGAAGGCAAACTCGCCATACTGGATGCATGTTCAACGAAGATCGGCATACCCTCACATGAGAAATACGTGGACGTGAGACCGTTTGATATGCGCTCCATGCTTGATCAGATAATAGCTATCCAGGAGGACATAGATGCAAAGCGCGCTCTTGTAGACGGCACCACATCTATCGGTTTTTATCTCGGAGACCCTGCAAAGATAAGGGTAGAACTCCTGAAATTAAGCACAACACTTGAGATCCTGGGATTGACTTCCCTGCTGACATGCGAGATAATAGACGAGAACAATACAAGTAGGTTCGGCGTTGAGACATTTGTCACTGAAGGTACGATCGTGCTGTATTACAAACGCAAGGAAACCGTAAGAGTGAGAAGCGTTGAGATCTTCAAGATGAGGGGCTCAACCCACAGTCAGAGTGTCCATCCATATGAAATAACCACTAACGGCATAGTTGTGCATCCCCGCGAAGAAGTGTATCTGGATTAATTCTTTTTTCAGTATGCACTCGATGAAGAAGCCGCTGATAGTAGTCAATTTTAAGACATATGCCG
>JBDROC010000217.1:0-3121 GCA_043810475.1 Methanobacteriota archaeon
TGGAAAAAATCCGTGCGCATCCGCGTCATCCGTGGCATCCGTGTTCTATCGTTTTTTGAAGACTCTGTTCTTTTGCGCCTGTTGGTTGCGTCGGGTTCATATCGTGCGCCGGAACTTTGCAAGTATATACTTAATGTTAAACCCCGCCAGTGGCGGCGCCTCACCGGGGTCTGGGGTTCGCAACCCCAGCGCCGTTAAGATAGTGTTGACGAAACGTGTTAATAGTATGCTCCTTTGCGTGCGTCTGTGGTTTTTTTGCGCTGTGTGGCTGCATTGGCTTTTGATGGAGCGCCAGGACAGTATAAGTATATGTTGTATGTTAAACCAGGCATCCGCTCCCTGTATCAATCTCCGCCCCCTCCAACAAATTCCCTCCTCCCTCCAGCGTCTCCCTCCACTCCGTATTCTCCCTCAGCGTAACACACGGCACTCCCAGCACATGTAAGCCTCCATCTGAATCCCGCCTGTCCAGGTTGGGAGCTTATCATGGAATATAATCTCAGCATTCGCTTGTTTTTCATTTATGCTTTTCTTTTCTTTTTTCGTGCGCCACCGCTTGACCTTAGACTTGCCTGGGCGATAGTAATCATGGCTTCTGTCAATTTATGAATATCATCTTTCAGGCTTTTCATGTCCTCTGAGATAACATGATATTTGGAATCCAAATTCGTGAAATTATTATTAGTCTCGTTTCTTAAACCCGTGAGATTATTGTTGGTCTCATCCCGAAAGCTCGTGAGTATATTTATCGTATCTGTTTGTTTCTCAGTCATTACCTTCAGATCATAATTTGCCCTGTCAAACCGCTCACCGAGTTCTTCCACCAGGTCGCCGCGTTTGATTTCAAAATAAGTAAATTCATTGGAAGGTTCTTCATATTTAGCATCTATACTTTCAACTTTAATTCGGTCGTCTTTTATATTAATTTGCTGTATGAATTCTTCAACTGTCTCTTTCTCACCTTCGCATACGATTCTCACATCATAAGGTTTTATGTTCTCAACATAGCCTGTAAGGTTCATTTTTCTGGCAATGCGCTCCACAGCGTCTCTATATCCAACACGCTGTACTTCACCTTTCACGATCAAGATTGCTCTAGTATTCATACATCTCCATATAGTTAAGTCATCATATTAGCTAAGACATTTAAAATCTTTCCGCTCGCTCCCCCGCTCCCAAATAGATTCTTTTGTTCTGTGGCTGGTGATAGACATCTTACCGCCTCAACAATCTTCCCCTTCTCCGCCCCCACCAGCACATTCCACCCCCCCTCCAGCGTCTCCATCCATTCAGTATTCTCACGCAGCGTGATGCACGGCACTTTGAGCATGTACGCCTCTTTCTGAATACCTCCTGAATCGGTCAGGATCTTCCCGGCATTTGCCATCAGCATAAGCATATCCGGATATCCCAGAGGCTGGATCAATCTCACATTCTCAGGCATCATCAGCCCGTATTCCCTCAGGTATTTCTCAGTCCTGGGATGCACAGGAAACACCACAACCCTGCCTGCTTCACCCAGCGCCTCGATGATGTTCGTCATTTTCTCCCTGCTGTCTGTATTGCCCGGACGGTGTATTGTAATTACGAGATACTTACCCCTCTCAAGCCCCATTTCCTCGATTATCCCGGACTTCTTCTCAGCTATCTTCAGATTATACTCAAGCGCGTCAACCATCACATCCCCCACCAGATGCACGCCTGCTGCAATACCTTCATTTGTCAGATTATTCACCGCAGTCTGTGTAGGGCAAAACAACAGGTCAGATATATGGTCAGTCAGCACCCTGTTTATCTCTTCAGGCATGCTCCTGTCAAAGCTGCGCAGTCCTGCTTCCACATGCGCCACCCGGATGCGAAGTTTCACGGCAGCAAGCGCACCTGCCAGTGTGGAATTCGTGTCGCCATAGACCAGCATAAGGTCTGGTTTTTCTTTTAGCAATACTTTTTCTATTTCTGTGAGCATCTTTCCGGTCTGTTCACCATGGTTGCCTGATCCTATCCCAGGGTTATAATCAGGTTTGGGGATATTTAGCTCTTCGAAGAAAATATCTGACATATCATGGTCGTAATGCTGTCCGGTATGGACTAGAATCTCTTGATGAACTTTTCGCATTTCGCGGGAGAGCGGGGCGCATTTGATGAACTGGGGGCGGGCGCCGACGATGGAAACGAGCTTCAAAGATTATGTATCTCCTTGGAAGATCTCACTGATTAGTCTGTTGCAGGAGTTATAAACATCATCTGCAGACATTAAAGCCTCCTCTGCATCATTTCGACTGAAAATATCCGAAGCTGGTCTGAGCTGGGCTTCATAACCGTAAAGAGCTGGACCCCTTTTCTTGCTCAGGTCTCGTGATATTCTCTTAAAATCCATGATCTTAACCGAAAACCAGGCTGGAAATTTCTCTTTAGCTGTTTCAAGAGCCTCGCTCACATCGTGATCCCTTGGATACTCTATCGCAATACTTCTGAGAATAGCTTTTAAACTCAATTCAACGCATTCCTGCGCTCTTCTTATAGTGATCGGATTATCATCATCCTCAAATGCATTTTTGGATTCATTAAAGCATCTTTTCGCTCTTTTTATATAATCCAGAGCCATTGATTTTGTATTCATATAACCACGTTCTCGCCTGGCTTAACATCCGGTTTCAATATCCAGAACCATGAATCTTTTAATTTTATTTTTTTGGATCCCAGTTCCTTGAGTCTCTTCTTTATTTTGGCAATCTCTTCTCTGAGAATGCCGGTATCGTAAAGTATTATCGAATCAGTGGTTAAATCCAGAAGCACGGGAGGATGCCCTTTTAACTCCACAGGAGCAAATATTATTTCTTGAAAATTTGGGCGTACACCATAAGTATTTTTAAACTTTGAAAATTCCTGCGTTTCTGATAGTTTTTCCTCGATACTCATTGTTAATTTAATCCTTTGTCCGAACGATAAATTTTCCACCCCTTCCATGACAATTAATACATCAATATCACTTTCAGGAAATTGTGCTGTTCCTCTGGCAATTGATCCAAATATGGCTACACATAATAGCCTTTCTTTGAAATCTTCTTTCAGAATTTCAAAATAGCGATTTAGAAGAGGCTGTATTTGTATCATATAATCA
>JBDROC010000218.1:0-3164 GCA_043810475.1 Methanobacteriota archaeon
AACCCTTGACAGTAACTGAGCTTTTTTCAATTAGAGAGCCAAATTCCAGAGCAGCCCTGTTTTCTGCCACAGAGACGGTTTCGTTCAAACGCTCATAGATCAGGCTGCAACGGTCTATCTCATTATCCAGACCTTTCCTTAGATCTGCATCTTTTGAGAGTTTAGACAGCTCTGAGGACAGGCGTTCGATCTCAAACTGTGTTATTTTACTGCAAAAATCAGGTGCTTGCTTCCTGATAATCCTGAAAACCGAAATAGCGCAGCTTATTGATTCAAGGTTTTTTGCAAAGAAAGCCAGTTCTTTCTCAGGAGCAACCTGCCACATTTGTGCTTTCCCTATATCCACGACCTCAACGTCGATGTCCTCAGGAAAATCCATACCTGCAAGACCGCTGCTTATGAAAACATAAGAATACCCGCGTGCAGTGTCCACAGCTTCTCTTGTATCTGAAACCAGATGGACGGAGATGGGAAAATTCCTGGCAGCTTCGAACTCATGCGGCGTTGTGGCGATCATGACCCTGTCCCTTATCACAGGGATGTTGATCTCTGTTTTTACGGGTCTTACTTTCGATAAAAGACCTGAAAGTTCCGCCTCGTCCAGCTTGCCTGCAGTATCTATAATGCTTAAAAGGTCTTTTTGAAGTTTGAGTATCCGTTCTTTTTTTCCTGCTGGATATGGAAAATATAGCTGTAATTTGCTCTTTGCATAATCCGTGTGTGCACAGTCGGATATCTGTGCCATGATCTTTTTATATATTTCGTAGGTTTCCCCGGTCCTAAGAAAATCCCTGATGTTAAATCCTTCATTTGCAGCAACCGCTTCCAGTACAAGAGATATCGCGGATCTTTCAGTCATCCCTTCTATTTCGGCTATGCCTGCGATATCCCCCTTTATAATCGCTTCTATCGCCTTATTTTCCGAGCCGAAATGTTCAATTAACCGGCTTGCGGTTTTTTCTCCGATCCTGGGTATTTCCTTTAAGCTCTTTATCATTAAAACCTTTTTAAGTTCCTGAATGTCATACTCATAGGGCTTTTGCTTTTAAAAATATTCGTATGAAGAACACAGGTCTTTTTTCAGATAAAATAGATAATATCCAACTGTCAGGAGAGCTATGATAAGAATAAGAACCAATCTAATCTCTATTGAGTTCGTGTCGTAATTGAACAAAATAATAATACTTTGTATTGCAGCGCCTATAACGAACACTAAAATTGGAAAGATCGATCGTATCTTGCCCTTATTCATCGTATTAATATATTATTTGTTGATACTATATAATTAACTATTCATACTCATCATGTAAACCTATTTTTATTGCACCCCGAAAACTTATTATGTCAGGCAACCATAAAAGATTTTTATAGATGTAGATGAAGATAGCAAAAGACACATTAAAATTCATACTTGAAGCCAGCAAATCGTCCTTACCGAATGAATTCGCAGGTATGCTCTCTGCAACAGGGGACGTCATCACGGACGTTGTGCTCGTCCCGGGTACGGAGTCGAGTGAAGAGAGTGCTGTGATGCAGTTGTTCATGCTTCCTAATATATCTACTGTCGGGACGGTGCATAGCCATCCTTCAGGGAACAGGAGACCTTCAATTGATGACCTTGAACTCTTTGACAGGAAAGGCAGTTACCACATCATAGTGGGCTCGCCGTTTAATGAGTCGACCTGGACATGCTATAATAACAAAGGGGAGCAGGTCAGGCTTGAAGTCGTAGATTATGAGTTCAATGAAGAAGACGAAAACTGGTAGTTACTTTTTCTTCCTGTTCTGTATCTCTTTCTTAAGCCACGGACCAACATCGTCGCCGTGAATGAGTAATTTTAGATCGTCTTTCGGGTTAGACGGTTTTATTTTTATCAACCAGCCCTCTCCATAGGGATCTTCTGACAGCAGGCTCAGGTCATCTTCAATGTCTTCATGCACAGCTATCACAGTTCCCCCTGCAGGCATGAGAAGTCCGCCGACCCATTTTGCAGATTCCAGCGATCCAAAAGCCTCACCGTTCTCAAATTCATCGTCTTCCATCGGGAGATCTATGAACTCTATGTTGCCCGCAGCTTTTGCGCCGAAGGCATCCATTCCCACAGTGATCGTTCCATTATCTTCTACTCTTGCCCATGTGTGATCTTTGGTATAATACAATTCATCTGGAAGATTATATCCCTCTATCTCTACCATAGTTTTTCCTCTATTTCTTGGTTACTTCAAAGTCATATATATACTTAATTACTGTTAATATTCCTTACATGTATTCGCATAACCGACGCTATACGTTCGTTGCGCTCCGCTGCGGCTACGGTCCACACATTTTCTGCCGAAAATGTCGTATATAAGACTTATATGCAGTTTTGTCGCTCTATTTAACAGGAATCAATATGCCATATCCAAATTCAGGCAAATCGGTTTCAGAAAGATTTGTCAAAAATCTCCTTCATTTCCTGAATCTCTTTCATATGCTTTGTATCCAATCCATTTTTTTTACATATCCCCCATAGTGGAAAATCATCGGTAAGAACCAATGCATCGTTTTCTTTTGCAGCTATAATGATTGAAGCATCAGTAAATCCAAATTTAATTAGTTCTTGAGAACCAAGAATATCATTCTTAGGGGTATATTTTTCACAAATTTTTTCAAGCATTGCTTTATTTTTTTCTATAATTTCTGAGAACGTATCTGGATTATTTTTTAGCTCTTTTGCAAAATTCGACACTTCAGCTAAAACTTGCGGCGTTACCATAACTTTGCTCTTAGCAACGAAGTCAAGGAGCAGATCAAAATCAACCGAGTCGTACTTAGCGAGCCTTTTGAAACCTTTTATGGTGTTTTTATCATATGATCCAATTAGAAGTAACAATAATGGACTGGTATCGGTAATGATTGGTTTTTTCTTAGTCTTCAATTTCTTCGACATAATTTATTTCCCCATTTTCATCAACCCCAATCTCATATGAGATTGGTTCTTCGTCGAAGAGATTTTGGACATCACATTCAACAATCCACCTCTCTTCTGATTCATTATAACTAACATTTCTGACATCAAATATGAACTTGATTTTCTTAATACTCTCAAAGTATTCTCTTACTACCTTGGTAGCTTCTCTTGCGTCCATTATATCACCTTTACTTGTGTTGTTAGTTTGTTGTA
>JBDROC010000219.1:0-2554 GCA_043810475.1 Methanobacteriota archaeon
GCCTATGATGCAAGCGTTTTTCCCGGTTTCAGTGCTGCGGATCGCTTCCAGCACTTCTTCAGCCTTATCTTTTCGCACGCCTATCACGGCTTTCCCCTCGTTCGCTACAGTGTAAGGATCGATGCCGAGCATGCGTGATGCGGCGGCAACCTCTGGTCTTACAGGTATCTTCTCTTCACTAACTGTAATGCATGTATTGCTTTTGCGCGCCCAGTCGTTGAGCGTGGCTGAAAGCCCGCCCCTTGTGGGGTCTCTCATAGCTTTTATCCCGCCCACAGAAAGCGCCCTCTCGACCATGCTCCACAGGGGTGCCACATCAGAGCACAGTGTGGTCTCAAAGCCAAAGCCTTCCCTGAATGAAAGAAGCGAAACACCATGGTCTCCAATCGTCCCGGTAAGGATAATGACATCTCCGGGAGAGAGGTTCCCGTCCCTTATCACTTTCCCTTTCTCGGCGAACCCTATTCCTGTTGTGTTTATTACTATCCTGTCCAGTTTTCCATTTTGCATCACCTTGGTATCGCCTGTGATCACGCAGACCCCTGTGCTGCGGCATACTTCATCAAGCGAGCGGATTATCCGTTCAAGCTCGTCAGAATTAAAACCCTCTTCGAGTATGATAGCCAGGGACAGCGCGACAGGTTTTGCACCCATCATTGAGATGTCGTTGATGGTACCGCAGGCTGCCAGTTTTCCTATATCCCCGCCAGGGAAGAAGATGGGTGAGACAATGTAGCTGTCTGTGCTTATTACGATCTCCCTGTCGCCAAGTGAAATAGAGGCGCCGTCATCCAGGTCAGCAAGTCCGGCTTCGCCCAGGTTCTTTATTGTGAGATTCTTCAGTATGGAATCTGAGATCAATCGGTTCATCATTTCCCCGCCCGCGCCGTGAGACAATAGAATTTGCATATTACTTTTACATGACCTTTTTCATGAAAAAGGTATCGTAGATTTATGCTAATTATGATAATTATAATTATTATTCATGAACCATATGCGTAAAACTTATATATTATCACTCTCAAACTGCATGATGGTGATTAAGATGCATCCAAAAACATGCCGTCTGTGTTTATCCATAATACCGGCGATATTTGCATTTTTCCTGGTTTCAGTGGTCGCTATGGCTCTTGCTGACAACGGAATGATAGCAGTTCTTGTAGGGCTTATGGGAGCCGTCAGTTCGAGTGCAGTGATTATGAAACATTGAGAAGGAAGAGCAATCAATGAGTGTAGTTTAGCGGAAGCTTTGCTGATGAATCCGCGCCATGAAAACCCTTTTTATCCATGCGCGCGATGGTATGATGATGCTTCAGTTCAGGGTGACAATTACCGGTGTTGTTCAGGGCGTGGGTTTCCGTCCATTCGTCTATCGCGAAGCGAAGAAGAACCACCTTACAGGTTATGTCAAGAACTCAGGCAACAGTGTTGAGCTTATGGTACAGGGGGATGAACAGGACATCCATGAATTTCTGGACACTGTCAGGACAAACCCTCCTCAGCTTTCAAAGATAGTAAATATAAATGTTCTTCCATGCAGCGAGAATCGTTTTGATGATTTCCATATCCTGAAAAGTGAAAAGCATGGCGGTCATGATTCTGTACTCCCACCTGATATTGCCATATGCGATTCATGCCTTGGCGAAATCCTGGATAAATCGGACAGGCGGTACCTGTATCCCTTCACAGTATGCACGGACTGCGGTCCACGCTTCACAATAATCGAGTCCTTGCCATATGACAGGGAAAATACCACGATGTCAGGGTTCAATATGTGCGAAGCGTGCAGTCATGAGTATCTGGATCCGAACAACAGGCGGTTCAGGGCTGAACCAGTATGTTGCCCTGAATGCGGTCCATCGTATGAGCTGTACAGGGGAAGGGAAAAAACTGATTCAAACACCCCGATCAGGGATGCTGCCGCGGCTCTGGACAGGGGGGAAATAGTCGCCATAAAAGGGATAGGCGGCACACATCTCTGCGCTCGCACCACGGATGATGACGCGATATTGAGAATGCGCCGTCTCCTTAACAGACCGAACAAGCCTTTTGCCATCATGGCAAGGGACGTTGACCGGGCGCGAAATATTGGTAAGATAACTGAAAAAGAAGAAAGTATTATCTCGTCTTTGCAGCGCCCCATTGTGCTTCTGCGAAAAAAAATGGACATCTCAAAGCACATAGCCCCTGATCTAGACACCATTGGTGTAATGCTTCCTTATTCAGGGACACACCATCTGTTGTTCCGGTACTCAAAGCAGCCTGCCTTCGTGATGACCTCAGCCAACGCGCCGGGGGAACCAATGGCTGTGGAAAATGAGGATATACTATCTCTGAACTCTGATGTTTCACTGGTCCATAACAGGAAGATTAAGAACAGGTGCGACGACTCTGTCATAAAATTCATAGGGAACGAACCTGCGTTCATCAGGCGCTCGCGGGGTTTCGTGCCAGCCCCAATCCAGGTAAGGGACACTGAACGCACCGTTCTCTCGCTGGGCGCCGAGCTTGATGTAACTGCCTGCATTCTGAAAAAGAACAGGGCTTTTCTGAC
>JBDROC010000220.1:0-2236 GCA_043810475.1 Methanobacteriota archaeon
TTGAATCAATCAGATAAACCTTGAAACCTCCATCAGCTAAATCCAGGGCAGATTGTATGCCCGCAATACCTGCACCTATAACCGCTACAGCACCTACTTTTCCCATTATTTACCTCCCGCCTTTACTTCTACAAGCTGTGGCGTCCTGGTTTTGACCCCGGTTACCAATTCAACAAGTTTATGTGTGGGCACCATGTTTTTGTCCAGACCCAGTTTCTTGGGAGCAATTCCCATAGCAAGCCCCATTATCTGGGTGAAATAAAGCACTGGCAATCCAAGGGTAACGTTGTACAGTGATTCTATTTTACTCTGATAGGCATCCAGATTTGTTGAGCAGAGCGGACATGTCACTGCAACGCAGTTGGCTCCAACGTCTCTGGCGGCCTCTAATATTGTTTTTGTAAGCTGAAATGCCAGCTCTTCATCGCTCACTACCAGCGAGGCACCGCAGCACTTGACCTTCATTGGAAAGGGCAGCACTTCTGCTCCCAGGGCTTTCAAAAGATTATCCAGTGATTGTGGATCCTCCTGGTCATCGAATTTAGCGACCTCAGTGGGCCTGACTATCAGGCAGCCGTAGTAAGGAACTATCTTCAATCCCTTCAAAGGTCTTGTAACATTCTTTGCTACTGTTTCCAGACCTACTTCATTCACGATTATATCGAGAAGATGCTTTACCTCTGCAGTTCCGCCATAAGGAATATCCATCACATCATTAACTCTTTTCTTGAGGTCCTCGTTGTCTTTGAGCATCTTGTTTGCTTTGGCGAGATTATGGAAGCATGCGTTGCAGGGAGCGACAAGTTTCAAGTTCTTTTTCTCAACGAGCGCCAGATTTCTGGCAGGCAAGGCTACGGAGAGGAAATAATTGTATGAGAAAGCTCCCAGCGCTCCGCAGCAGTTCCAGTCTTCCAGTTCCTCAAGTTCGATGCCAAGTTTCTCGCACACTGCTCTTGTTGACATATCGTACTCTTTGGTCGAGGCGTGAAGAGTGCAGCCCGGATAATATGAATATTTCATTTTATCCCCACCTTCTCAAATATATGTTTTACCTGCTTTTTCCCTTTTATTTTCTTGGGCAATATGGGTACTTTCCCCTTCATGAACATATCAAGCCCCATCTCGAACTGCCCCATCAGTCCCTCGATACCTTTCGTCTTCAATTTATACATGGCAAAAACCATAGCTTCAGCAACCCTTCCATTATCCTTGATGGAATCTATGAACATCTTATCAAAGATCGGCTTGGTAGTTTTTATCTTTATATTTCCTTTCAACGCCTCTCGCACCGCCATGTTTTTCAGGGCATACAATACTTCGGTAATCCTTACATCCTGTGGGCACCTTGCAAAACAGGTATAGCAGGAAACGCATTTCCAGAAACTCTCATTCTCGATAAGTTCCTTTGTCATACCCAGGATACCCATCCTTATTATTTTTCTCGGGTTAAACGTGGGATCGACTTCAGCAACAGGACAGCCGCAGGCGCATCCGGTACAGTTGAAGCAGTATTCCAGATTTTCACCGCCAAGCTCTCTTGAGAGCTGATATTTAAAATTCGGGTCAAGATTTTTTGCTTTGATCATTTTGCCTCCAACTGGCGTGCTAAATAGACCGTGAGGTCAACAATATCAAGATCGTATTTCCTGGCTGCCTCCTTCTCGTTCTTCAGGCAATTGAGATGCGCCAGACACTTTGTGCAAGTTGTAATCATCGTTTTAGCTCCAGTAGCTTGTGCTTCATCTAACCGCAAAACTCGCAGGGCTTTGGTCTGCTCGTTGCAGTTCATAAAAGAACTCACCCCGCAGCACATGGCATCTCCCTTATTATGAGCCATCTCTACAAGTTCCGCCCCGCTGGCTTTGAGAGCCTTCCTGGGTGCATCATATTGACCCATGTGCCTTCCCAGCCTGCAGGGATCATGAAATGTGACGGTTGATTTGTGGTTTGCTCCTGTACCTTTCAGGAACTCGCTTATGTGGACTACTTTTGGCTTCAGGTTATAATCTTTTGCAAAAGTGCGGTAGCATTCAGCGCAGCTCAGTATCAAGGTTTCAACTCCGCTATCGTTAATAACTTTAGTGTTATATTTGACAAGCCTATCGAAGACGTCCTTTTTTCCCTGCCAGAGAACATCATGACCGCAGCATTTCAGGGGAAGTATTTTTGGTTTTATTCCTGCATGGTTTAATAACTTCATGGAAGAAGTGGCAATCTCTCCAAAATTGACCCCTAC
>JBDROC010000221.1:0-2378 GCA_043810475.1 Methanobacteriota archaeon
AAATTCCCCGAGAAGATAATGGATTTTGGGGACGGGATAGCCTATATCCTGCGGTATTACCTGGAAACTGACATTAAAGTTACACACAACACGATAATGACAAGGGGAGGACGCAAGATAAACCTGGTCATAGAAAGAGCGCCCTGCGAGAAGAAAAACTGCGAAATCACATGCAACCCCCTGATCAAAAATGTAATTAAGCGGTTCGGAGAACTCGATGAATTTGAGAGCGCAACTCATGACAGATGCACATTCAACATAAAATTCTGGCGCAAATGATCACTCATACTGTTTTTTTGCTGGTTTGAAACTGTCCAGTATCCGTCCTATGTGTTTCAGTTCCCTGTCGAGCCACTCCTCTTCCCCCTGATCCCTTTTCTCATCCAGCATCAAAGATACGTTCTCAAAAAGCGCTCCCGGCATGCTCCTTCCGATAAGCTCCCGTGCAGTGGCATCTATCATTCTCTGTACTTCATCATGTGTCAAAAATCCATCCTTCTCACATTCGATCAGGAGATTGCCCGTAGTTTCAAGTTCCGAAAGTATGTTCCTTTTTTTTCGGGCATAATCATTATTCCCGAGGTTCGGAAACTCAGAATTTAACCTGTTATCAAAAAACCTGGTTGAGATCAGTCTTACTTTTTCCTTTCCAATTATATTTTCCCAGTCACTCAGCATCGCCGCATTCATACATCTAATAATGTGATATTAGTTAATAAAAAATGTTACCTGAAAAATGTATGACTTTTTTCATACATCTTTATTCACGCTTCTTTTTTCATAGCCTCTTCGATCTGTTTTATCCCTTCCTCGACCTTCGGATCCATTCTTGGTTCACCAACCATTCCTTCCATCGTTTTCACGATGTTGTCAAGGTTCATATCTGATCCAGATGTATCGATCAACTTTTCATTGGTCATATCAAGGGCTGCCGAAAGAGCACTATCCATCTGCTCTGCTTTTATGATGGTTTTATCAAGCTCTGCCTGCATCACTGCAATATCCTTGATATCCGATCCTTCAACCATGGACTCGCTCATATCCTTTGCAAAAGCCACAAATTCACTTGAGACATGCAAAGCATCGCGCTGGATCTTGATCCCTTCCATGTGAAGAAGGAGTTTCTTCCCCTTTTTTATTTTGTCATTCATAGTGAAATATCCGGTTGCAAGTCTTTTCAGCATTTCTTCGTCCCGAATCCTTGCCGCCTCTACCCCCTGTTCCCAGTATCTCTTTTTAATGCCATCACATTCATCGATATAATTGTTTACCACGGATTTTGCCTTCCTATAGGAGATCTCGCGTTCGATTTCCAGTTCCCTCTTAGATTTCTTATGAAATAGTCCCATATATTTATGATTATATCGACATGTTGATAAAAGTTTGCAGGGATTTAGCAATATCGAAAGAGTCGAGGGATTCTTTACGCCATTCCCGTAACAATTCTCCTTTCGTTCAGGTTTCAAGGTAATAACTATTATATACAGATAACCAATATATAAAATTAAAATAAAATGATTTAAGGGTGTATCATGGATAAAATCGAAACTTTGAAAGGTCATGGTCTATGGACAAAGGTAAAAAATGCAGTTGAACCTGGGGCTGAGAATATCCTTGGAGCAGTTATCCCTGGATATGATTATCGTGCTAAGAAAAACAGGTTGAACACAGATCATGCGGTCAGGAACAAACTGTCCCGTGAACTTGAGAAGTCATATAAAACACTGGTGGAAGTCAGTGATCTTGCTTATAAGGATGATAAAAGAGACATCGTTGACCATATAAAAGATGCGTTGAACACTATCGACCAGGTAAGGAAAGAAATAGAGCATGCAGGCTATGGTATGTCGCCCCTGTTCACTCAGGACGGCGTAGATAACAGAAATATAATACGAATGATAGAGTTTGATGCCAAACTCCTGGACGAACTTGTGATCATAACAGAAGCCTCCGGCATAGTATATGATAATGTGCTTGCAGGAAAGACTTCTGACATAGTCCAGCAGATAAGGAACATGAAAAGAAGTGTAGACAGGATAAGGAACCTGTTCTCTGACAGGAACGATTACCTTATTAATCTCGCATAGGAGATGGACTATGGAAAAGAAACCTTTGTTTTTCAGGGACGAAGGAGATATGGGGGATGTCCTTTCGCAGGCAAGAGGCATTGCTAAGAAAGTCCAGTTAATAAATAAGGATCTGGATGCAAGGATCAAAGAAACAGACGACCTGAAAGAACAGGTTGAAGAAGAAAGTTATGGCAAGGTGATCAGGGAAAGTCTTGGCAGGAAAGTTGACAGCGCCAAGAGCGGGATAAGTTCAATTCTCTCCAGATGGAAAGATAGCAGGAACCGGGCAGAAAAGGAAAAACAGGAACT
>JBDROC010000222.1:0-3154 GCA_043810475.1 Methanobacteriota archaeon
AACGAATTTCTCAAGAAAGTCCCATCCTGTGAGCTTCAGTTTATCCACATGCTTTTTTACTTTCGGGGCTTTTAGAGCAATCCCTTCAGCGATAACAAGCGCCATTCCACCGCGTATCCTGTTGGTCTCGATGCGCGCAAGATCGCGCCTGCCTTCAACCTCAGCCTCTTCCGTGGGCTCGCCATCTATACAGATGGGGCAGTTGCTAACTATGAGGCGTATCTCATCTTCTGTGGGAAGATACTGCAGGTGGACGGCCCTGTGATATGCGGCGATCTCTTCCACGTACCTCTCCACTTCTTCAGGTCGCGGGATAAAGCGGTTGATCCCCAGGCTTCCCCGGATGTAGTCAGCAGCCAGGACAGAAAGCGCCTGTGCAGTACCGCCCGCGCTGCGTATAGGTCCTGCGTAATATATCCTGATATATTCCGTTCCGTCGTCGTTCTTTGCAAGGTCTATCTTTGCGATGCCCTCAATTGGCGCTGCCACCACCCCTTCTGTGAGAACAGCCATCGATATTCTTACGGCAGTCTCAATGGCATCCCTTTTTGATTCGAACTGCTTGATCTTTCCGCTGGCTACTTCAACACCAAGCTGCAGTGATGCCTCCTCGCGGGACATGGAAGATTCCAGTTCTCTTAACCGCTTAGCCACGCCCTCAACTCCGATGAGCTTCTCGACACGGTCTGCAAGGTCTTTTGCTATGGGAATTTCAACGGACGGCAAAGGGTCGGCTCCGTTGGCGCGAGCGCGGTTGGCGATGTCGATGGCGCGGTTTAGCTCGGATTCGAGGGTGCTAAAATATGCGAGCATGGGGTCGCTGGCGGCGAATTTCATATGTTTACTCCCCTTTGTGAATAAATTAACCGCAGATGAACGCCCAGAGTCACGCCTCTGGAGGGCGTGTCCACGTATGCCCCGCAGGGCATACGTGTGCGCGGAGTCGAGAACCCGCAGGGTTTCGGCATGATGAACGCAGATACATGATTAATGGTGTTACTGAGATAGAACACGGATTGCACGGATGACACGGATCGACACGGATTAGAATTATCCAGATTAGAATTATCCGTGAAAATGCATCTAATCCGTGCCATCAGTGTTCTATAGCTTGACGATAGTTCTTTTTCATACCAGGCCGCAAAGGCCGTTGCTGTACTTCGCGTTCTTTGCGCCCTTTGCGGTTTTTTTATTATTTGATTCGACCCTTCAACTAACATTACATACTGATTTCAGGCTGGAATGGGATAAAGGTTGTTGTGATTTTAATATTCAATACAGAGATGGCGGCGACGTCTATCCCAAAGCGGTGCCCGAAAAAATCTTTCGCCGCGCTCTTGCAATAAGATTTTGTGTATGAACACTGAGTATCGACTATAAATAAGAGAGCTAAAAGGATAGCTTCTGCGTTATGTAAAAACGCTATATACAGGCCATGGTCTTAAGTCCGAGGTTTGTGACGAGTTCGTTCTCTGTGAGTTCGTTGTTAAAAATTCTCATAATTCAACCCGATGATACTAAAATTGGCTAAATTAGCCTATTCTAAATTAGCCTACTCCAAATTAGTCTAATCCAGATTAGTTAAATTTAAATATCATCCCACCCAACCATAACATCAATGTTCATAAACCGTGAATCAGAACTAAACCACCTCGAAGAGGAATACTCAAAAGACGCAGCCAGATTTGTCGTGCTCTACGGCAGGCGCAGGATTGGGAAAACAGCGCTAATCGAGGAATTCGGGAAAAACAAAAAAGACTTCATATACTATCTGGCAGACCAGCAGACAGAGACCCAGCAGATAGAAAGTTTCAAACAGCAGGTTTATGAATACACGAATGATGATTTCCTGCAAAAGACAAGGTTTGATAACTGGGACCAGTTTTTTAGCTACCTTACAAAGATCTGCCAGTGGATAAAAGGCTGGTCATCGGCATAGATGAAATAACCTATATCATCAAGAGCACACCCGCTTTCCTGTCCATCCTCCAGAAATATTGGGATACATCCTTCTCGAAGACAAAGATGTTCCTGATCTTGAGCGGTTCTCATGTGGGAATGATGTTGCGAGAGGTGCTGAACTATGATTCCCCGCTCTACGGCAGGCGAACATCACAGATACACCTGAAAGCCTTTGACTTCAAACATGCTTCAAAGTTCCTTAAAAATTTTGACATCGAAGAACGGGTGATGTTATATTCCATCACAGGCGGCGTGGCAAAATACCTGTTATTGATAGAAGAACGCAGCACACGTGAGTTCATAAAAAAGAAGATACTTGAAAAAGAGGGATTTTTCTATCAGGAAAGCATTTTCCTGCTGTCTCAGGAGTTCAAGAATCCCAATGTCTATCTTTCCATACTGAAAGCCATCGCACTTGGACATACTAAGCTCAATGAGATTTCCAATTTCGTGGGGATCGAAGGAAAAAAAGTTACAAGATACCTGGACGTGCTGCAGGAAATCGGTTTTGTGGTGCGCAAGGTTCCTGTGACCGAAGACCCGTTGCGCTTTCGGAAAGGTGTTTACTGTATTGAAGATAATTTCCTGAATTTCTGGTTCAGGTTCGTGCTACCCAACCGCTCACGGATTGAATTAAGAGATACAAAAGACCTGCTTGACAACATCATGGATTCAATGCCAGATCATGCATCATCTGCATTTGAACTCATAGGAATGGAGTTCCTTCAGGGAAGGGGGAAAGAGGGTAAGCTGCCTGCACAATTCTCCCATTGGGGCAGCTGGTGGGACAAAATGAATGAGATTGACATTGTGGCATTGAACAGCGATACGCTGGATATCCTTTTCTGCGAGTGCAAATGGCAGAAAAGAAAGAGCGATGCCGCTTCTATCAAAAATTTACTGGAAAAGGCGCCGCATGTGAACTGGTTCAACAAGGATCGAAAAGAGCATTTTGCTTTTATCTCAAAGGCAGGATTTACAAGAGGGGCGGTAGAACTTGCAAAAGATAATGGTGTGCTTATGTTTGAGTTGAAAGATCTGGACGTGTTCTATTATAGTCATCCGCAAAACTTAATATAACCAATATAAAAAATTCTATACGCTTTATTAAAATGAGCCAAACCAAGATAATCAACCACAGAGGACACAGAGAGCACAGAGAGTTGTGGTTTTGCTCTGTGTCCTCTGTGCA
>JBDROC010000223.1:0-3147 GCA_043810475.1 Methanobacteriota archaeon
AGAAACTCCTATCAAGAACTTCTGCCACCATTTTACCGTTTTTTTCCACGAGCCTGTATATCCTTGGACCTTTGGGACAAACTTTGATGCATTGCCCACATCCAGTGCATGTTTCAGGATCAACATATATCTCGATCATAAAATTGCAATATTCCAAGAAGTTATATAAATGCTCAGACTAAATAACAGCCCATGTCTGGAAATACCTTTGGCACACTCTTTCGAATAACAACATGGGGCGAGAGCCACGGTTCTGCGGTCGGTGTTGTGATCGACGGCTGCCCTGCTGGCATTCCTCTTGGGGAAGCTGATATTCAGAAAGAATTAGACCGCCGCCGTCCTGGGCAAAGTAATATTACAACGCAGAGGAAAGAAGAGGACAGGGCAGAGATACTTTCAGGGATATTTTCTGGAAATACCACTGGCGCGCCCATCTCCATAATGGTCAGAAATAAGGATGTTGATTCGAGTAAATACGAAGGCATGAAGAATACACCGCGTCCAGGGCATGCGGATCTAACATATGAACTAAAATATGGCTTCCGGGACTGGCGCGGAGGGGGCAGGTCGTCAGCTAGAGAGACTATTGGAAGGGTCGCAGCTGGCGCGGTTGCAAAAAAGATCTTAGCACTTGATAATATTGAAGTTCTCGGTCATGTGGTGGAGCTCGGAGGCATCCGCGCAAAACCTGCTAGCATAGAGGAGATCCGCGAAAACACGGAAAAAAACCCTGTCAGGTGCACCGATCTTGATGCGGCTGTGGAAATGGAAGCCATGATACACGCCGCAAGAAGCGAAGGCGAGAGCGTTGGAGGGATTGTGGAGATAATAGGCATCGGTGTCCCAGCAGGAGTGGGCGAACCGGTTTTTGATAAGTTGAGCGCCGAGCTTGCGAAGGCATTAATGAGCATTGGTGCCGTCAAAGGTGTAGAGATTGGAGCAGGGTTTTGCTCTGCATCAATGAAAGGAAGCCTGATGAACGACCCAATTACTATCAGAGATGAAAAAATTACTACACTTACCAACAATGCAGGCGGTATCCTGGGAGGTATCAGCAACGGTGAGCCTCTTGTATTGAGAATTGCCGTGAAGCCAACGCCATCTATCTCAAAAGAACAGCGAACTATTGATCTTAGCAAAATGAAAGACACAAAAATAAAGATACAGGGGCGCCATGACCCATCCATCCCGCCGCGCATAGTACCTGTGGCTGAGTCGATGGTGGCACTCGTGCTTGTTGATATGATGATGAGAGGCGGATTTATTAAACTATGAAATTCAATCCCGATGAAATAAAAGAATCAACAAAGGCTGACTTTGACGCAGCCTGGAACAATGGAAAAAAATACGTTGCTCAACCTGGTATCAAAGAACAATACCCGCGCGTTTCACTGAAATATGGCAAGCCCCATCCTGTTTTTGATACTATCCAGCGTCTTCGCGATGCATACATGCGCCTGGGGTTTGAGGAGTACATGAATCCCATCATCGTTGAAGACAGGGATATACATAAGCAGTTCGGGTACGAGGCGCTTGCAGTTCTTGATCGATGCTTCTACACAGGCGGCCTTCCGAGACCTAACGTGGGCATCTCTGATGAACGGATAGAGCAAATAAAATCCATCCTGGGAGAACTGAATGAGGAAGGGATCGAGAAGATAAGACAAATTCTCCACTCATACAAGAAAGGCGAGATAGAAGGGGACGACCTTGTACCTGAGATGTCAAAAGAATTGAAAGTCCCTGATTCAAAAGTGGCTGTGATGATTGACCATGTTTTCCCTGAATTCAAGTCCCTTGTTCCCGTGTGTTCGCAGAACACGCTGCGAAGTCACATGACCTCAGGATGGTTCATCAGTCTGGGTGAAATGGTGGATTACTGCAGTGTCCCTTTGAAGCTTTTTTCTGTTGACAGGTGCTTCAGGCGGGAGCAGGCAGAGGACGCCACGCGCCTCATGGCTTATTATTCAGCATCGTGCGTCATTATGGATGAGAACGTAAGCGTCGATGACGGGAAAGCCGTGGCTGCCGGGCTTTTGAGCCAGTTCGGATTTTCCAATTTCACGTTCAGACCTGATGATAAAAGAAGCAAGTATTATGTCCCTGATACGCAGACCGAGGTATTCGCATTTCACCCAAAACTTGTAGGTTCAAAGACAAAATACAAGGATGGATGGGTGGAAGTTGCGACCTTCGGGATTTACTCACCTTCAGCACTTTCGCAGTACAACATCCCATACCCTGTGATGAACCTGGGTATGGGTGTGGAGCGGCTTGCGATGATCCTGCACGATTCGATGGATGTCCGCGCGCTCACATACCCGCAGTTCCAGTATAAGATCAACTGGGTGATGTCGGATAACCAGATAGCGAGCATGATATCTGTCGAAGATGCACCGACGACAGAAAAAGGGAAAGAGATACAGGGTGCGATCGTAAGGGTTTGCGAGTTACATGGAAATACACAGAGCCCGTGCGAGTTCACGGCATGGGAAGGACAATTGTTTGACAGGAATATCATAGTGAAAGTGGTGGAACCTGAAGAGAATACAAAGCTTTGCGGTCCTGCTGCGATGAATGAGGTCATCTCCTACAAAAACGATATCCTTGGACTGCCCAGGACATCAAGATGGGATGAAGCTTTCAAGAACGGCGTGACTTCTGGAATAAGATATATTGATGCTTTCACAGCACGCTGCGCAAAGGAAATAGAGGATGCTGCAAAGAACGGAAGCGGCTCTGAAACAAGGGTCAGGATAATCAAAGTGCCGTCAGAGATAAATATCAGGATAGACCCGATAGCGCAGAGATATATTACAGGATTGAAGAAGAAGATAGATACAAGAGGACCTGTGTTCACGACCGTGAGAATGGAGTTATTATGAAACGATCAGGATACGCTTACGCATACGGCGCCGGGACTATTATAAACGCCATATCAACCTGGAAAGGCGCAGCATTTGGCATCGAACTTAAGACCGAGGCTGAAGTCGTGCTTACCGATTCCAAAAACATACAGGGCTATATGGAGGAAGGCGGTGACACCAGGCTTATCGAGCGCTGTGTCGAGCTTACACTTTCGCACTTTGGCTCAACAAGTGGCGCAAATGTCGCCACAAAAAGCGAAATACCGATAGCAAGCGGGCT
>JBDROC010000224.1:0-8466 GCA_043810475.1 Methanobacteriota archaeon
GGGAACCGATCCTCCGGTAATCGGAGTAGCCTGAAGCCACTACTTTTTTGTTCTTATCGTAATCTTTCACGGAACGAACGATATTGACAAGCATATCGAGAGCCTGCTCTTTTGTCTTGATATCGTACAATCCGATCTTGATGTATTCAGCCCCTGCGACAGCAGCACCCAGAGCAGCCAGCGAGGCAGTTCCGGGTTTATAATTAAAATCTCCAATTGTGGCACTCACAGGAATAGAGCCAGCTGCTTTTTTTACTGCCTGTATCATCCAGGGAAAATTCGCACCGAGTGAACCTTCTTTCGGGTTCTTCACATCAATGATGTCAGCACCCCCAAATTTGCAGATGTTCGCTTCTTCTACGTTTATAGGACTTACAAGTAATTTCATAATCATTAAATCAGATTGATGCACTTATACATTTATGTTTCGAATTATTTTCGTTATAGATATTCTAAGAGGTGCTGCGGTGCATGCCATAAGAGGCGAAAGGTCAAAGTACCAGCCTTTAGCAGGCAGTAAGGTATGCAATTCATCAGTTCCGCTTGATATAATACAGGCACTATCCCCGCGCGAGGTCTATATCGCTGACCTTGACAGATTGCAGCATCAGGGAGATAATTTTGAACTGATCGAGAAAATTTCAGGAAAAACAAGAACAATGGCAGATATTGGCGCAGAGAACATGAACGACGTTGAAAAATGTGCAAAGATAGCTGATACTGTCATCCTGGGCACAGAAACAGCCTCATTTGACCTTATCGAAAAAGCAGTAGTTCGGTTTCCCGGCAGGATCAATGTGAGCATCGACATGAAGAACTGGAAGGTGCTTTCGAAAGACAGGGATATGGATGTGGAACCGGTGGAACTTGTGAAACGGTTAAATGATCATGAAATAAGGGATATTATCGTCCTGGAGCTTACCAGGGTCGGAACAGGCGCCGGAATTGATGAGGGTTTTTTGAAAGACATCGCTGCAGTATCATCGCACAATGTGCTTGCTGGCGGGGGGATAAAGGACATGGACAATATCGAAGCCCTGAAACGTATTGGCATAAGCGGCGCGCTTGTTGCGACCGCTGTGCATAGCGGGAAGATACCTGCTGACCTCATCAGAACGTTCCGAACTGGGAGAAATGGATAAAAGCTTCATATGATATGGAGGAAAGAGGATAAGATTCATTCCGCTGTGGTGCTGGTTATTGAGGGAAGGATAGGGGATTTAAGCCTGCGTGCATAAAATATCACTTCGCCCGCATTGCTTCCAGTTTCTTTTGCATGATTTTCTTAAGCTCACCTATATTTCCCTTTTTAGCACTCACCGGCACTATCACGTCAAGCCACTGCTTCCAGGGCGGCATCATTCCCAGCCTCTGTGCGACCCCATCAAGCGTTTCGTCCACATCCCCCACCTTATCTATCTTGTTCGCTGCCACGATAACATCAATATTCATCTCATGAAGGAACTCGAACAGCTCAACCTCTACAGGTATCTCATTCCTGCTGTTCCACCTGTCAACTATCTCGGCAAAGGAGCCTGTATTCACCACCATTACCGCGAATGCGATATTGCCGGCATTGTCCTCAATGTAGTGGACGATATTGTCCTTGATGGCGTCCATGCTTTCTTCCGTTGTACCGCTCATGAAACCGAAACCCGGCATATCAGTTATCTGAACGTCCTGGTAGGGGATGTGAAGTGGCTTGCGGGTCACACCCGGACGCCTGCCAGTACGAAGTTTCTTACCAGTGAGCGTATTTATGAGAGTGGACTTGCCAACATTGGAGCGCCCCACAAAGATTATCTCTTTCATGCTACTCTTCTATCTCGGAAATCCCTGCAATGATCTCTTCCAGTTCCTGTTTCCTCTTATTGCTCGATGACTCAACCTTTCCGTCAGCCTCTATTACCGATATAATGATGTCGAACCTTTCTGCAGCAGCAACATCGGCAGATGACATTATCATAGTTGGCTCATTGGATGGTGGTATCCAGGGGTTTGCCAGCACCTCTATCTCCTGAAGCATGGGTGTATATGAGTGGATGACTTCGAGCTTCCCCTCTTTCGTATGTTTATATGCCCGATACAGTGACCTGTTCTGCCTGAAACCCACATATATCTCAAGCAGCGTGACCCCTATGAGGGAATTTGTGCTTTTACCGACAACAAGGTCGCTTATCACCGTTTCTTTATTGTCTTCATGAAGTACGAGAAAGCCGCTCTCCTTGTTCTCATTGGCAGAAATCTCCATCATTTTCATAATGCAGTCAGGCACTGTCATGTCTTTTGTGGGGATTATCCGGTCAAAATCCTTTATCGTCCTTGATATCTGGTCTTCATCATAATCCACCACTCCTTCTCGATTAATTACATCCGTAACTTTTGCTCCCTGGATGCCCCAGAGATTAGATTCTATCCCGTACTTTTTCTCCTTTTCAAGAAGAGTTGATAACCGTTCTTTTGCATCAAGATGCCGCAATAGCCTTCTTTTCACAAGCACATCATCGCTTGAGATAAGTTCAATGGCTTCAGGAACCACTCCCATTTTTTTTGTTATCAGGGATAACTGTCTGATAAGTTCAGGCTCTCCGAGTTCCATGACATCGAATATATTCTCAACAAGCAGTTTGAGCTGGTCATAGACAGAAACATCAACATATACGGGTTCATCTTCATCAAATATCGGAAGCTTTCGTTTTTCATAAAGCTCCTGTTTCATTTTCTCGACGAGATCTTTCCTTATCAGCACCACAGGCTGTGCCGAGCGCGCCCTGCCCTCAAAATAAGCGCCCACATTTTCAGAAAGGAGTTGTATGGCAAGTGTGGTTTTTCCTACACCCTGTGGTCCTATCAATATTAATATGGGATGCTCTTCCAGTTCTTTTGCGAGTATCCTGACGCTTTCTTCTTTGGTATGAGCAGAAGTATCAAGAAATTCCATCAGAAACTCCCTCTAACTTTAGATTAATTAAAAAAAAAGAAGTGGGGGTTGCCCACTTAATCCATGCCTTCCATTCCGCCCATTCCACCCATGCCGCCTGGGGGCATTCCTCCGGGTGGCCCGGACGATTTGCTGGAGAGCACATCATCGATACGCAGTATCATGGTGGCTGCTTCTGTGGCTGAATCGATAGCCTGTGTCTTAACACGGAGCGGTTCTACAACGCCTTCCTTCATCATGTCCACGACTTTGCCTGTGAACACATTAAGACCAGCTGTCTTGTGGCCCTTCTCATGCTCGCTTCTCATCTCAGCGATCATGTTGATGGGATCAAGACCCGCATTCTCGGCAAGTGATCTGGGGATGACTTCAAGCGCTTCTGCGAACTTGGTGACTGCGAGCTGTTCCCTGCCTGACAGGGTGGATGCGTACTCGCGAAGGCGCAGCGAAAGCTCGATCTCTGGTGAGCCGCCGCCCGCTACGAGCTTTTCATCCTCGATAGTAACGCCAACTACCCGCAGCGCATCATGAAGTGCACGCTCGGCTTCGTCCACAACGTGCTCTGTCCCGCCGTGAAGGATAATTGAAACTGACTTAGGATTGTGGCATTCCATGACAAAGGTCATTTCCTCGTCGCCGATCTTCTTCTCTTCCACAAGACCTGCTTTTCCAAGATCATTTACCTCGATCTCCTTGAGGCTTGTTAGTATCTTTGCGCCTGTTGCGCGTGAGAGTTTCTCCATATCGCTCTTCTTTACACGCCTTGCAGCATAAATTCCGGCTTTTGCAAGATAATGCTGTGCGATATCGTCAATTCCTTTCTGCACGAAAACGACATTTGCACCGCTCTTAATAACCTTGATCACCATGTCATGCAGCATCTGCTCTTCCTGGTCAAGGAATGATTGGAGCTGGTCAGGGGATTTGATCTGGATCTCAGCATCAACTTCAGTCTTCTTGATCTCAAGGGCTTCGTTGAGAAGGAGTATCTTTGCCCTGGTGATTTTCTTTGGCATATTGGTATGTACTCTTTCTTTATCAATGACCATGCCTTTGATGAGTTCAGATGCCTCAATGCTGCCGCCTACTTTCTTCTCGACTTTTATATCCTCGATATCGACAGTGCGCTTTCCGTTCTCGGTATCAACGACTGAAAGCACTGCGTCAACCACCAGGTTCGTGAAGATATCCCTGTGTGCCTCTGCTCCCTTTCCAGTTATTGCGGTCGCTGCTATCTTAAGAAGGATATCCCGGTTATCAGCGGTAACTTTGACTGCAAGGGTCTTAAGTACCTCTTTGGCTTTTGCAGCCGCAAGCCTGTATCCGTTAGCGATCACTGTTGGATGAACGTTCTGCTCAAGTAGTTCCTCGGCGTTCTTTAAGAATTCTCCTGCAAGCACCGCTGCCGTAGTAGTGCCATCCCCGACTTCATCGTCCTGGGTCTTTGCGACTTCTACTATCATTTTGGCTGCCGGGTGCTCGATATCCATCTCTTTCAGGATGGTCGCGCCGTCGTTTGTGATCACAATGTCACCGAGTGAATCCACGAGCATTTTATCCATGCCCTTTGGTCCAAGGGTTGTCCTGACTGCCGCAGCTACTGCTTTGGCTGCCATGATATTGTTGTTCTGTGCTTCTCTTCCTTTTGTTCTCTGACTGCCTTCTCTTAAAATAAAGATTGGCTGTCCTCCTAATTGTCCTGCCATAAATAACCTCCTTAAAATTTTATCTTAATCTTCAATTGTATGTACAAATTACGCTTGTACGGGTCAATCCCAATGTTTGTGGTTCTATATAAAATTTTCCATACACCATATTAATAAAATTTTTATAATATATTCCTGAAATAACTTACATTAATTTTTTTCTTATCGACTCAATGCTTATCTTGTTTTTTGAAGTCATCAAATACACTGCGAGTGCTCCCAAAGCCGTAATCAGTAAAACAATAAGGATCAAACTCCAGGTAAAAAATCCCGGTTTCACCTCCAATGATCCTTTCTGTCCACTGATCTCAACGCTATAATTCCCCGCTTTAGCTTCCTTTCTCGTAAAATTGATCTCTTTTATCTCACCTGGATCAAGAGCTATCGACCAGTTATCCACAGCTGTCCCATTGATTATTAACTCGACCGGCAGTATATCTTTTTTCGTACCTGCATTCGTGATGTTCGACCTGATAACGACTGGTTCATTCGTGAAAACTACGCCAGGACTGATATTGATATCAAGAGCCTTATACTCTGAGTAAGGTGCCCTTACCTCAATTTCTTTTACAACGGTGATATAGCTGCTCCTTGATGCTGATATCGAATGAGTGCCGCTTGTTTCAAGTGTATAGTTCAGGGTGCCATTATTATCAGTAGAGCCAATGGTAGTATTATCATATCGCACCGTCGCGCCGCCAAGAGCAGTTCCATTGGAAGTGACCCTTATCTTAATTGTCTCAAACTGATTGGCCGTTACCGGGATATCCAGGCTCAGCCTGCGCTCAAAATATTCCAGGACTTCAATGTTTTTTATGGCCTTCAGGTAACCGAGCTTTGTTGCAGTTATGTCATGAATGCCTTTCAAAGATCGTGGAAGATCATAGTCGAAAGAACCGTTCGTATCTGTCTGTCCGATATCGCTGGAATCAAATTCAATAGATGCAGCATCAACAGGAGTACCCCCGGCTGTGATCTTTATTCTGATTGCCTCACCCGCATAGGCTTGAGCTGGGGCATCGATCACAAGTAGATTTGCTACCATATCAGAGGTAACATCAACTGCAAAATAAAATCTTAGGGTATTATCCGTTGTGTCGCCTACTTTTAATCTCAAATTGCCCATGAGTAATTCATTTTTGCCCTTATCAAGACTGATGCTTCCATCGTTGCTCATCATTATTTTATCGTTGCTTACACTCTGGACTTCCATTTTCCCGAATTTATTTCCAGTACCGACCGTAGCATAGTTTTCAGATATCTGAAAAATTCCCCTTATAAACGCAGCCGACATTTCCCTACCAGAGAAAACGCTGTCAAGTCTCACCATTATTATTGGCAGATCAGACACAGTCCCAACTCTCTTCGTATATACATAAGTCCGGCCTGCAGACAGTGCAGCTGTATCTATTTCATTCCCGTCTTTTAATAAAGAAATGAGCATTGTCCTTGCACCCGGATCTATATCTATTGCTTTTAGCACATAGCCCTCTTTCAGGGTAAGCGTGCTCCCCAGGGAAATAGTTCTCCTGGCATCATCATCGATCAATACCCTATGGAGTTGA
This sequence comes from Methanobacteriota archaeon, assembly GCA_043810475.1. GTDB lineage: Archaea > Halobacteriota > Methanosarcinia > Methanosarcinales > Methanoperedenaceae > Methanoperedens. The sequence goes on from JBDROC010000224.1 coordinate 6,213, forward strand.
CCCTGAGCAAGAGTGCTCATCCTGCCGATAGAAGTTGTTGGATCAGGCGGTCTGCTACTGCTGCTGAAACCTGCAAAATACTTGTCTGCCATGAACCCTATTGCTTCATATTTTCCAAACCCTGAATGGCCAAAACCAACTTCCTGAGGCGAGGCTGTATAAAGGAGATTTCCATCTTTTATGGTCCTGAGACCACCCAGTGGCTCGATAAGCCTTAGTTCTTCATTACCTACCCCCTCATCCAGGTCGTAATAAAATCCTATGCTCGTCTTACCTATGTTCATCCCGAAATTGTAAGGGGTCCATACTTCAATGGTATCATCCTCTCTATAGATACTGCTCCTGACCTCAAAACCTTGTGATTTTTCTACGGAGAGTGCAAAACGAACAGCGTTATTATCTGCCACGATTATTTTTATGTCCCCCATCAGATCTTGAGTGCTTCCCTGGCTCAAACTTATACTTGCGTCATTGCTCATCTCGATCCTATTCCCGCTTACACTGCTCACTTCCATCTTACCGAATTTATTTCCAGTATCGATTGTGGCATAGCCCTCAGATATCTGGAACATTCCCCTGAGGAATGCGGCCTGAACTTCTCTTCCTGAGAATACGCTATCAAATCTTACCATTATTAATGGAAGATCCGACACACGGCCCACTCTTCTTGTATAGACGTAGGTCTGACCTGCTGTAAGGGGAATTTTTTCAACTTCGTCACCGTCCTTAAACAGAGACATCAGCATTGTCCTTGCATCGGCATCGATATCTATCGCCTTTAGAACATACCCTTCTTTCAGGGTGATTGTGCTTCCTAAAGATACTGTGCGCCTGGTATCATCATCCACGAGTACCTTATGGAGCTGACCCTGTGCAAGTGTGCTGATCCTTCCGAAGCTTGTACTTGGACTGGGAGGCCTGCTGTTGGATGTATAACCGGCAAAATACTTCTCTGCCATGAAGCCTGTAACCTCGTAACTGCCGAAACCTGAGTAGCCAAAGCTCACCTCTTGAGGTGAGGTCGTATATACGAGATCATCTCTGTCTATCGTTCTATCGGAATAGCTATCGAGGTTTATCGTTATGCTCTCATCGCCAACGTCATCATTAATGTCATAATAGAACCCTGAAAAGCTCATGGGATCCCATGTGTAGGCAAGAGAGAACTCATTCGGCTTGCTGCCATCCCATATGCGGTTGCCTTTAAAGAAGAACCTGGGATGGACAGTTATATTCCATTTTTCTGGAGTCGTTCCATTCAAGTTGCTTGCTTCAACGGTTATTGTATAATTTCCCACAGTATTTCGGGGAAAGGTGAAATTGGATCTTCCGGTTGCCTGGATCAAAGAAGGACCTTTGGAGATATTCCCGTCGATCTTCCAGGATACATTTGCTTCCTGGTCGACACTGATGTCGAAAAATAACGAATCTTTTACAGTGACTTCAAGATTTGGAGGACTTTCTTTTATATCTATCTTTGGTGGTGGATATATTCCGGCCACCAGAAGAAAGGGAGGCTGGCCTGTGATTTCTCCAGTCACGACTTTATTGACTGTATTGAGATTTGTTGTTACATTCTCCCATGCAGTATCATTCCGATAGAATAATCGTACGTTGCTCTGAATATATCCTTCCGGAGGAACTTCATAATTCAGATTAATCGTTACAGGACCTGTGAATTTGGCTGATGTGTTTATATTTATATAATTCCAATTCCCAAGAGGCCTGAAGCCGGGAGCTGGCTGGAAAGTTTGTGCAAAAGATATTGTTGTGTTCCCTTTAACTGTGACATTAGAAAAGCTAATATTGACTCCAGATGGCAATCCTACAGGTATTATATTGTTCCCTTCGAGAGTATTTGGTAATGTGGTGCTTATATTCTCAACCGGTGTTGCGTTGTTCCCTGAAGTATCAAAAGCGATCACAGTGATTTTATGAGGAGTACCGGGAGCAAGTCCTTGAGCATAGTAATTATTTGATGATTTTGGAAGATCCGGTTTAGAGATGCCGTCTATTAAGATCCTGTTCCCGTTGAAATCCGGATCAGTTGGGTTATCCCATGTCCAGTTTATATAGGTTTGTCCGATGTCTGATGTCCCGGCTACTGTTAAATTAGTAACATTTGAAGGCGGGATTATATCTATTACCTGGACATTCCAAATTACAGGGTCTGAAGTTCCATTGGTGTTATTTTTAGCGTCAACCATGACTTCGTAAGTGCCTATAGAAATAAAGCTCTTTATGAAAGTATCGG
>JBDROC010000225.1:0-8432 GCA_043810475.1 Methanobacteriota archaeon
TTTCGCCCATAACATCATGAACCCGTTGTAAACTATTATGTTTCAGAAAAAAGGCTGTTTATCTGCGGTTCCGTTCCTTCAGATACCATAGCTTTCAACATAATTCCATTACCATAAATACTTCACTGAAAATATTGACTGCAAGTATAATGTGAATTTTATATATAAAAATCCAACGGTTTATTGATGCTATAGTTTATTCTTTTATTCTCCATATTATCAACAGCCCGCCAATAATGACGATCAATATCAGGATTATCGCAATTATCCCTCTGTAATCCAGACCCCTGCCAGAATCGAACCTTACCAATTTATCAGAATCAAGGAACAGGTGCTCCTCATGCGTTTTATCTGCGCTGACGGCTTTCAGGGTATAGTTAGTATCAAGAGGGAGCCCCACAAAAATAAGCTCTGAGCCCGAAGTTTCTGATACTTTCTGACCGTTATTCCATAATGAGACACTGTATTCTTTATCTGCTTTTACAAATATCGATGCATAGTTTTTTACATTTATGCTTTTTCCATCAGCATATGTAAGGCTGTTTGGAAGATCAAGCACGCTCATTAGCGTGGGTGCGATGTCACTCTGGTTATATTTACCCTCGATAATTCCTGTAACGGTATTAGAGGACATAATAACAAGCGGTATCCTCAGGCTTTCCAGCTTTGTTGCGTAATTTCCCGAAGCATGTCCTCCTCTCCTGGCGTTTTTCGCAGAAAAAGACATGCCGTGGTCTGCCGTGAAAAATAAAGCGATATTATTTTCCTCTGCAGTAGTATATAAGGGATAGATATCCCTGTCAAGGTCTTCTATTAACTTGTAGTAATCATCTTCACCGAGATTATGACCACCGCTATCTATTGCCCCTACATTCACGGTCAGAAGAAATCTCTGTGTGGGGTGATTCTTTTTCATGTATCCCGCCAGAGCGTTTGCCGCATCAATACCCCATTTGTTGTAAGCAGAATATTTCTCAATACCCTTCTTTTTTTCGAGATATTCAGGCAGTTTCAATTTCCAGTCATGCATTAATTCAAAAACACCGGATGGAGCTTTATTTGCCTGGATCGATATCAACGGCTCATCTATAGAATTGTTCTGTGCGAACAATATGATATCCTGCTCATCGCGCAGGTTCTGGAAATCCCCCTTTTCCATTACAGCCAGGTTCAAAAAACCGTGCTGACGTGTGATATCATAGATGGTCGCATCCGGGTAGCCCACAATTTCTTCGTTAGCCTTTGAAGAACCTGTCACAATGACCGAATGGGCATGACCTGTCGAAGGGATCAGCGTCCTGATATCCAGAAGCCTTGCCCCGAACGTCAGATTCCCTGTAACTGCTTTTGAAATTTCTAAGCCGTCAACCCCATACGGAGTAAGTTCAGGATAAAAATACGAAGAGCTGAGGCCGTCCGCAATAAAAAGGATGGCGCTTTCGGGTCTGTTTATATCTTTCAACGTGATCTCAGTAGCGCCTGAAGCAGCGACCGAAAAAGTAAAAAATAATATTGTGATCAGGAAAATATTTTTCATCGGGATCCGCATGATCCTGGCTGAAAGCAGACTTATCACTTAAAAGTTTCCAATTTTTTCGATAGCTTCTCTTTTAAGAGCTTGCTTATCTCCTTGCCACTTACTTTCCCCCTGAGTTCTTTCATTACAACTCCCATCAATGGACCTGCAGAGTTCATTCCCTTTTCTTTGATGAAATCCATCCTTGAATTGATTATTTTATCTATGGCAGCCTCAAGTTCCCCGGTCTCCACCCCACCTATCCCGAGTGTTCCAATTGCTTTTTCTACGGTCGATTCAGGCTTGACTGCTATCAATATTAGCACTTCTCTGACCGCTTCGTTCGGGATCTTTCCATCTGCATGGAGCCTGAAAAGTTCCATGAGGTGAACTTCTTTTATATTATTGACATTCACCCCTTCGTTCCCAAGTTCGTATAAAACCGTCTCAAGCGTACGTACGACAACATTCGCATTTGCATTCGGTACCTGCTGCAAAATGCTTTCAAAAATAACGAAATTTTCTGAACGCGCTATCTGACCCGCAAGTTCCTCGTTCAACCTGAACTGCTTCATGTACCTTCCTATGCGTTCCTCTATAAGTTCGGGTAATTCTATGCCGCTTATGCGCTCTTGCGATATTTCAACTGGAGGCACGTCTGTCTCAGGATACATGCGCGCTGCGCCTGGAAGCGGTCTCATATAGGCTGAGTTGCCGTCAGGAAGTGCGCGTCTTGTCTCTTCTGGGACTATCTCAAGAGCCTCCCTTGCGCGGATAATTACAGCTTCCATAGCGCCCTGTGCTTTTTCCCTGCTATCTGCGACCATTACCACGCAATCATTCACCTCTGCTTCCACAGCGTTGCAAAGCGCTTTGACTTCCTCATCCGTTATACCGTAATTTGGCATCTCATCTGTATGGAATATTCCTCCCACACCTGATTTTTTAGCGCGGTCAGAGAACTCAGTCCCAAGGCGCCTGCCGGGCTGGAGTTCCCTGCCCACAAGCCCTGAAAATCCGGGTAAATTAACTGCATATACTACACCGCCTTTCAATGCTTTCAAAATCACTTTTGAGGTGGTCCTGGCAAATACAGATGTCACATCAACTATTTTATCAGATACTACTGCCTTCCTTTTATTTAGCTCCCTTTTTATCTCAAGAAGGGCTGCCTGCCTTGCCACTTCCCGCTCAACGATGGTCTCAATAAGGTCAAGCTCCTGCACTCCTTTTATTTCGACGCGCGCACCTTCGGCGATGGAGATATTGATATCCTGTCGTATGGTGCCAAGCCCGCGCTTTACTTTCCCGGTGGAGCGCAGGAACATGCCAAGCTTTTCTGCAACTTCCCTTGCATGCGCAGGAGAAACGATATCAGGAGCCGTGCCTATCTCAACAAGAGGAATGCCAAGGCGGTCAAGAGAATAGATAACAGAGTCTCCGCGATCTTCCACCTTCTGTGCAGCTTCCTCCTCAAGGCACAGCACGCCTATCCCTACCCTGCCTGCGGATGATTCAAGATAGCCGTCGGTAGCGACAAGCCCTGTTCTCTGGAAACCTGATGTATTGGAGCCGTCGATGACTATTTTGCGCATGGTATAGAGTTCATCAACGATGTTCATGTTGAGCATGCGAGCTATGATAAGAGAACATTCCACTGCCTCCTGGTTCAGCTCTCGTGGGGGCTCTTCATCGTTCTCAACAAGGCATGTCGTATCGTAGGCTTTGTAGATGAATTTCCTTGTAAGTTTCACTTCCTCAAGCGCCGCCTTGTCCACCACTCCCATCTCACTCTGCGTGGGGCGAAGGTACCTGAAAAATTCAAAATTCGATTCTTTTGTATCACGCAGAAGCGTGGGACAACCGCAGAACAGCTTTTCTTTAGTGTTGAGTTGTTGATGGATCTCAAGTCCTGCTTTTAATCCAAGCGCCCTGTAGTCGTGACTCATGGGCTTTCCTGATATGTTACTTCCTATAAAATGATTGTTATTATTCTACTTCCAGAACTGCCACCATTTAGCAGATTCGGGTTTTATAAGCTCGTTTGAGAGTTTCTGGTATTCAAGCTGCAGAAAATTTAGCTGGTTTTGCATATCTTTTATTTTTTCATCCTTCATGGACTTTATCAAGGCGTCCTTATATGCCATTTCAGCTCTCAGTTTTTCAAACTCGTTTACGAGATTTGAAACCTGATTGCTTGTGTGGTTATCTTCCGGTTTTTTTGATATATATTCATTTAATATTTTGGTGTAAAATACAGTTTTGCTTGTGTTCCCTCTTATGGCGTCCACTTTCTTAAGCAACTCTTCGTCTATCTTGAACCTGATCGTCTTCATTTAACTGGGTCCTTTTTCAAAATATTTATAGACTCTATATATATAATACTTTGGCTGTGATATTACTAAAGCCTTTCGAAATGCCCAATAAGTAAAGAAAACTTAATTTATAATGAAGTATATTACTGTAAGTTAACTTTACTTAACTTAGAACTAGAAATCTAAGGATAAGTAAAGAAAGGTTATCTTATGAACACCAGAGCCGGAAAATTTGTACTGCAATCGGGTGGTTATAGAGCATTCATACCCACAACTCTACCACCTGACCCGCCAGTTGAATACGATGAAGAGTTGCAATCATTGCTTTCAAAAGCGGATAGGGATCTTGCCAGACTGGATGGAATTACAACAGTTTTACCCAATCCTGACCTTTTCATTGCGATGTATGTAAAAAAAGAGGCGCTTTTGAGTTCCCAGATTGAAGGAACCCAGGCTTCTCTTGAGGGGGTCCTGGAGTTTGAGGCGGATTTAACGCCTAAAGAAGATGTAAATGAGATTAAAGAAGTTATCAATTACATAAAAGCATTAAATTACGGGATGGGAAGGCTTAATGAACTGCCCATGTCGTTGCATCTTATCAGGGAGATCCACGAAAACCTGTTGGAAGGGACAAGAGGCGCAAGCCTTTTTCCGGGAGAGTTCAGGAAATTTCAAAATTATATTGGGGCGCCCGGCGCCACTTTGCATGAGGCGATATTTGTTCCCCCACCGCCTGAGATGGTTATTCCTGCTATGGAAGAGCTTGAGAAATTCTTCAACAGAAAGGATAACATCCTCCCTCTTGTAAAGATCGCTTTGATCCATGCACAATTTGAAACTATCCATCCTTTCCTTGACGGAAATGGAAGGATGGGAAGACTTCTTATAACATTTTATCTTTTCTGGAAAGGGATATTATCAAAACCCCTTTTGTATCTGAGCTTTTATCTGAAAAAGAACAGATCGCAATATTATGACTTACTGATGAAAGTGCGTACAGAAGGAGCATGGGAGGACTGGATCAGGTTTTTCCTTATGGGTGTGAGTGAAACCTCGCAGGAGGCGGCGAATACTGCGCGGGAGATAATTAAATTAAAGGATGATCTGATAACAAGACTTTATGAGAATTCTGTGTCGAGTGTTTATGCTGTGAAACTGATCGATCTGCTTTTTGAGATGCCTGTGATAAGTAATAAGAATGTGGTTGAGAGATTGAAAGTTTCGAATGTTACTGCAAATGAGCTGGTGAGGAGATTTGCTAAAATCAGGATTTTGAGAGAGATTACAGGGAAGAAGAGGTATAAGAGATATATCTTTACGGATTATGTGGAGGTAATAGCGAGAGGGACGAAGGATTAGTATGAGGATTAAAAATGTCACACAATATTGACTGTGCCGCCCATGGAGGAGCTTTCGATGACGCAAGAGGAACCAAAGCTGATAATGAAGTGCCTTGATATTAATCCATTGGTCATCGGTTAAGGAGTTTGACAGAGTCGGTATGTATTATTTTCCAAAATATCAATGGTTTCATACTATTATCCAATTTAAATTAAATCGAACACGGATGACGCGGATTACACGGATTTTCACGGATCCGCGCGTATCCGCGTCATCTGTGTCATCCGTGTCCTATCGTACAGTTTTTCTCTTAACCGATGACCAATGGATATTAATCATGTTGAGGCTATGGGCTATCAAAAGTACTGGCTCGTGAAAGAGAGGATTGTGAGGATGAGGGATGGAAGCGTGGCGGTGAGGGGGGGGAGTGAATATAAATAATGTCGGACAATACTATATCGGAAAATTATTATGAAAAATAAATATTTTGGAGACATTAGGGATTTGTTTAAGTATGATTTAATTGAGTGCATTATGAGGGGGATATACTCATTACACGGATTTACCTTCATCCCTATGTTGACCAAGGACGAGGATGGAAAAAGAGATGGTTAATAAGAGAGATTTTGATAAAGCTAAGGAAAATTGTAGACCTGGTACACGAAATAAAAATCTAATGGGTTTTCTCAATGATAATGCTGATAAACGAAATTTCATTGTGATGGAAGAATATTTTAAATCGGTAGGGATTAGGCCATTTATTTATGATGGACATAACGATAAATATTTCACCAATGATTGTAGGGATGAATATTTTAAAAAGATACCTAAAAAATCACTAGACGACTCCTTAGTCTTTGTAGATCCAGATATTGGATTACAAATTAAAAGGAATAGTGAAAAGCATCTGTTGCGCGATGAAGTTAGAGGTCTTTATATGCGTATGAATGAAAATTCGATATTAATGATATATCAACATTTTCCACGAGAGAACCACGAAAAATATCTTATTAACAGATCCAGAGAGTTAAAAGAAAAAATTACAAAGAATTTGCCACCAATATACATATCTGATAATGAAATCATACTTTTCCTTGTAACACGAACCAGCTTAATGAGAAACAATTTGGTTAAAATAATCACAAAGTATAAAGAATGTTACAAGAATTATGAAAAACTAATTGTCGAAATAAAATGAGCTAAAATATGCGCAGATACCAAGATTACAAAGAAATTCTCAACAAATTCAATCAACTCCTTCTCGAAAGCTTCGGCGCCAACCTCATCTCCCTCGTCCTCTTCGGCTCAGTGGCCAGAGGCACAGCAAAGCAAGAAAGCGACATCGACCTGCTCATAATCCTGAAAGGTGCCCACGATTCTTATTACAGGCGCCTCGAACCTGTGGTAGATATCGAGCTAAAACTGCGCAAGGAAGCCTTTGAAACCACCGGCGCCACGGCAATGTTCAGCAGCATTATATTATCAAAGAAAGAGGCAATGCAAAACCGCAATATCTTTCTGGACATGCTCGATGCCTCCATAATCCGGTACGATAAAGGCGACTTTTTCAAAAATAGGCTCAAGGATCTGGAAAAAAGGCTTTTGCAGCTCGGCTCAAAAAAAGTCATACTTGAAGATAAAACCTGGTACTGGAACCTTAAACCTGACAGCGCGCCAGGGGAAGTTATTGAGTTATGACCACAAATAAAGAGCAGACTTTACGTCTGAGGATGCGAAAAAAGCTCTCAAGGATGCTGCCTTTGTAATTAATGAAATAAAATTAAGATTGAGATGTTAAAATCATGCCCCCAATATTCGAAATAACCCACAAAGACATCTGCGGTCGCATCGGGCGCCTCGAAACCCGTCACGGGATCATAGAGACACCGACCATCATGCCAGTGGTCAATCCCAATATCCAGACTATCAAGCCTTCAGAGCTTCGCAAGTTCGGAGCACAGATCATTATTACAAATTCATACATCATTTACCGCAAGCTGCAGCTAAGGGAGCGCGCCCTAACAGAAGGACTGCACTCACTCTTCGGTTTTGACGGCCCGATCATGACGGACTCGGGCTCTTATCAGTTATCTGTTTACGGCGAAGTGGAAGTGGATAACAGACAAATCGTTCAGTTCCAACAGGAGATCGGGTCTGACATCGGAGTACCTCTTGACATCCCCACTCCGCCAGATGTCTCATGGGAACGGGCTGAATCTGAACTTGGAATAACCCTTCAAAGGGAAAAAGAAGCCCTCGGAATGAAGAAAGACATGCTGCTTGCGGCTCCTGTGCAGGGCTCGACCTACCCTGAGTTAAGGGAGAGAGCTGGACGCGAGTTGAGCAGCGCCGATTTTGACGTGTATCCCCTTGGTGCTGTTGTGCCTCTTATGGAATCCTACCGATACGCAGACCTTGTGGATGTGATCGTGGCATCGAAAAAAGGACTATCTCCATCCGCGCCTGTGCATCTTTTCGGCGCAGGTCATCCTATGATGTTCGCTCTTGCTGTTGCGCTTGGCTGCGACCTGTTCGACTCAGCATCGTATGCGCTTTACGCCAAGGAAGGAAGGTATATGACTGTGAGGGGAACGTACCATCTGGATAATCTCCAGTACCTGCCGTGCTCCTGTCCGGTATGTTCTTCTTATGATGCGCAGGAACTGATAAAGAGCGAGAACAGGGAAGAACTGCTTGCGCGCCACAATCTCTACGCGACATTCGCCGAGATGCGGGAAGTAAAGCAGGCGATAAAAGAGGGAAGCCTGTGGGAACTGGTGGAGCAGCGGTGCAGGGCGCATCCCCGGCTGCTTGATGGGCTTCGGCGTGCGCTTTCCTATTCTGAGTGGATCGAGACGCTCCAGCCTGCGCCCAGAGCAACATTTTTCTACAGCGGTCCGGAATCCGCGCTAAGACCTGAAGTAGTGAGATTCAGGAAGAGGCTAGGGAATTTCAAGCTTGATGGCAGGGTTCTGATAAGGGCAAAGCGGCATGAGAGCGAGGACGATTTTGACCGGGTGCTTGAATTCAAGGTGCCCTTTGGCGCGTATCCGGTTGAGCTTAAAGAGACATATCCTTTCAATGCTGAAGTGACAGATGAGCCGGATCATGAGGCTCTGACCGTGGCGCTGCAGAATACGCTTACGCTGATGGAGATGAATCCAGAGGCAGAATTCACTTTCGTGTATGAAAAAGAGCATCCTTTGATGACACAGATAGGGCAAAAAGCTACATTGACAAATTATTAATAAGATACTGGA
>JBDROC010000226.1:0-4453 GCA_043810475.1 Methanobacteriota archaeon
TGACTCAGGCTCCCTGTAGAATGCGCAGAATTTGCATTTTGAAGAGCAGATATTAGTATAATTGATATTCCTGTCCACTACAAAAGTGACAAGGTCGCCAGCGCTCTTCTCACGCAGCACATCCGCAGCTGCGCCAAGGAGGTTAAGAGCCGGGGATTTAAGAAGTTCAACCCCGTCTTTAAGCCCCAGCATTTCATTGTTCATAGCGCATAAGAGAAGTTCTTTCGTCCCCTCATCATCTGAAAATTGTTGTATCAGCTCAAAATTCGTCATCCTGGGAATAGCTCCTCCTGAATTTCAGGGCAAGTTCGGCTTTCATAAGTTCTCTTCCCAGATAAGCTGCATGGTCATGGCGGGAGACAAGTCCAAGCCTGATTATGGTGTCGAGAACTTCCTTTGCTGTCGCTCCTGCGATCGATCTTTCATTATTCCGGGCAATAATTTTTCCATGGCAGAACTTCCCATTCTGTATATCGCCGTTTGTGATCTCGATCTTAAAGCACCCGGCAGGGTCAAGATGCCAATTTTCACTTCCCCGTGCATCGATCGCATTTTCAGGCATCTTCCCGAATTCGCGCCCTCTTTTCTCTTTCAGAACAAGCAGGTCAATTCCCAGGTCCTTCGGCGCACTTTCGCGGTCTCCTGCAAGCATCATCATGATGGATGCTCTTTTTAACTCTGATACGCTACCTACTGCCTTGTTGCTATATTCGGGTGTGAATAAGACGCTGGCTGGAAGCTCCATGGCGATGGCTGAAAGCATGGCATTGACACCCTGGGAATCCGCATCCAGGAGTTCGGTAACGTTCCCGATGCCAAAAAATAACGGCGTCATCCCGTCGCGTCTTCGGAATTCGTAATATCTGTTAAGCGATCCTGCAACTCCATGACCCGGAGGTTCAAGTACCGGGTCTGCAAGGATATTTGTGATACCAATATTTCTTGCATGATCGATGTTGTGGAACAGGCTTTCAATATCAGTAGAACGATCGGGGATTATGACAGCAGCCGTGGAATTCCTGATTATGTTCTCTTTCACTTCATTCATATTATGGGAGTTTAAGCTCAGCACCATATCTATGCCTGAATCAAGGGCTGTATTAAGCAGGCGGGGGTCGAGCGTATCAACGCTCAGAGGAACGCCTGTGGCTGATCTTGCGGTATTCACAGCTCTCCGTGTCTCTTCCTCAGTGGTATCAAGCGAGAGCCCCAGGTCGATGATATCAGCGCCCTGCTCTACGAAATACAGTATCCTGTTCGTGAGTTCATTCTTTGATAAATGACCCGCATCAACCACTTCAGCCATGACCTTCATCCTGGAATTCCCTCCAAGCTTCATGCCCCGAATAGATACATGCGCATTGGATCTTTCTTCAAGCTCTGCTATTTTTTCAAGTGCAGTATCCTTTCTTTTTTCCTTCAGGAGTTCACACGCTGGAATTTTTGCGGAAAATACCATATCATCGGCATATGACAGCACAAAACCAAGGTCAACCGCGTGTTTCGGACCAAGCCTTACAGGAGTGTTTATTTCCTTCTCAAGTCCTGAAAAATCGCCTGAGGCAAGACCGGGGACAAGTATGAGGTCATACTTTTTTTGGGGAAGTGAGCGCCGAAGGAGAGCCGGTGTAGTGAAAGCTGCAACCTCAACACCAAGAACAAGCATGTCTGCGCTATCATTGGCCGATTTTCTTACTGCACTCTCTGCAAGCCTCCCAGTTACTACGAGGATTTTCATTATTACCCCAGATTAAATATCCCCTTTATCCCGGTAGAAATAAAATCCACGGCTATTGCACCCAGGAAAAGCCCCATGATTCTTGTCATTACAAGCATCCCTGTCATTCCAACGACCTTATTAAAAGAATCGGCGTACCTGAAGATGAGGTAGGTGATGGCGAAGGTAAATATGATGGCAGCGATTACCAACATTTTCGAATCGATCTCCTGCGCTGTCCTGATAAGGACTATTATCGTAGTAATAGCCCCGGGTCCTGTCAGCAGTGGCATGGCTATCGGGAACACAGATATGTTCTCCCTGAGCTTGGCATCTTTCAACTCTTCATTTGTTATGCTCTCCCGTGAGGTCCTTGCGAAAAGCATGTCTATTGCTACAAGGAACAGCAGCACGCCACCTGCCACCCTGAGCGAATCCGCCGTGACATTAAATATCTTAAGGATAAGCTCCCCTAATATCGAAAACAAAATCGCCATAACTCCTGCTATGACCACTGAACGCCTGGCAATGTATATCTTGTCCTCCTTGCTCATGTTGGAGGTCATTGAGATAAAGGCCATTACGCCGCTGACAGGGTTCACGATGGCAAAAAGGGACGTAAAGGCATAAATTAAAAAGGTAATGTCTGCGGTCATTACATATACAGTATTGTTTTATACTATTGAATGTTTTGCTACGCGCTTTAGCTCTCCTGTATCCCCACAAGGTTTAATAAATCGAACCAGTATCTAATTGCACATGAATTACAGGGTCATTTTGAACGTACTCGGTACGGTGATAAAGTTCCTGGGTATTTCCATGCTGGCTCCGCTTCTTGTGGCGCTGTATTATCATGAGCCTGGCTCAATACGGATCTTTGCTGTTTCGTCAGCCCTGGTATTCGTGACAGGTTTACTGCTTGAGAATGTATTCAGGTCAGAATTCGAAGAGCTTTCCAACAGGGAGAGCATTGTGATAGTGGCAATGGGCTGGCTGCTGGCTGCTGTATTCGGCGGTGTCCCGTTCCTGTTTGCAGGTCTCTCTCCGGTTGATGCGCTGTTTGAATCCATGTCAGGATTCACCACTACAGGTTCGAGCATTCTGCCCGATATCGAGATATATTCAAGAAGCATAATTTTCTGGCGAGGAATGACCCAGTGGCTCGGAGGCATGGGTATCATAGTCCTTGTACTGGCAATACTACCCAGGATAGCGGTTGCTGGGCGGCAGATGTTCAAGTCCGAAGCTCCCGGCCCGATAAAGGATAAATTAAAACCCAGGCTGAAAGACACTGCACAGATACTGTGGAGGGTGTATATCATCTTCACCGTCCTTGAGATAGCGCTTCTCTATTATGCGGGTATGACATTGTATGACGCTACAGTGCATTCCTTCTCCACGCTTGCCACAGGCGGTTTCTCATCAAAGAACCTGTCCATTGGAGCCTATGACAGCATCAACATCGAGTTCATCGTTCTAATATTTATGTTCATAGGAGGCTCGAACTTTAACCTGTTCTACCGTACACTGAACGTGAACTGGAAGTCCCTTATCAGCGATAGAGAGTTCCAGGTATATGTAATGATAATTCTTACATCAACTGCTGTGATCGCCGTGCAACTCTTCGGGGTGGGCAAAACGATAGAGGAAGCGGTCAGGTATGCATCTTTCCAGGTCGTGTCCATCCTTACAACCACAGGGTTTGCATCAACGGATTTCAACCTCTGGCCTGAATCAACAAAGCTGATCCTCCTGCTGCTTATGTTCGTAGGAGGGTCAGCGGGTTCCACGGGCGGCGCGCTTAAGGTCGTGCGCGTTGTCCTTCTTATGAAGTACGGTGCCAGGGAAATATACAAATCCATACATCCTAAGATGGTAAGACCTATAAGGCTGGGGGATACTGTCATTCCCGAGGATGTGATGCAGGCAATTTTCTCTTTCTTTATCCTTTATCTGATGGTATTTGTTGGAAGTTCCCTGGTTCTTAGCATTATCGGGCTTGATTTTATGAGCAGCATCAGCGCATCAGCCACAACCCTTGGTAACGTGGGTCCAGGTCTATCCTCGCAGGTTGGTCCGATGTCGAATTTTGCGTCGCTGCATGTGATAGGGAAGCTTGTCCTGATACTTAATATGTGGATCGGAAGACTTGAGGTCATGACCGTGCTCGTGTTATTCGTCCCTTCTTTCTGGAAAAAATAATATGTTGCGATATATTCCCTCATTGATGGATACAGGCAGTCCAGTAACCGTAATTTTCACAGAAAATAAGGGTGAAGACTCATCCCTTTTATATTGTGAACTTATCCAGAAAGCCCGGTATGGGGAATCTTTCCTTGTCAGGAACCAGGGCTGCAAAGTGGGTGCATACGTGCTTGGGGAAACCGGAACAAGCCCTGAAGATTACTATTTTGAATCAGGGCGATACAGGAATAAACCGGCGGCAAAGCGCGCTGTTTCTTCTCTTCACAGGCTGGAAAAAAGACAAACTTCAATGAAAATCGCTCCATACTCAGGAGAGGATTTCGATATCCTCATCCTTTTCCTGAAGCCCGAGCGCGCCATGAGGCTCATCCAGGCATACACCTGGGCGCGCGGTGACCCGGTCGAGATAAAAACCGGCGGCATAGCCTCGGTATGCAGCGACTGTACCGCATATCCCATGCACGGGAAGCCGGGGATATCCATGGGATGCAAGGGGTCGCGAAAGCACACAGGGTATGCGGATGAGGAAGT
>JBDROC010000227.1:0-2690 GCA_043810475.1 Methanobacteriota archaeon
ACCAAATAAACTTATTACTCACCTGTGCATAGTGGGGGGTTATGATCGTCTCCATGACACTTGAACTCAAGGATATCCCCGGGCAGCTTGTTTTAGCTCTTGCGCCGATATCAGAGCTCCACGGGAATATCATGAGCGTGGTTCACCAGCATGAAGAGAAAACCCCAAGAGGAACTATCCCTGTGCAGGTCACTTTCGAGATCGACCAGGGCGTTCTTGATGAACTCATCGAAAAGTTGGAAAAGAGCGGCGTCGGGGTGGCAAGAGTTGGCGAAGAGAGGCTGCGGTCCTCTGTCTCTGTTGTGCTCATAGGTCATATCATCCATTCGGACATAGGGGATACTATAGACAGGATCGATTCAACTGGTTTTGCTGAAGTCGTTGACCTGTCGCTTTCGATGCCTGCGATAGAGAGAACCTCATCCGCATACCTTGTTATCAATGCTGAAGGTGAAAACGAATTAAAAAATGCACTTGAAATACTGCGGGAAGTAGCAATCAAAAAGGACCTTCTCATGATAGAACCCATAAGGCTTAACTCGGAGGCAGTATGAAGACCGTAAGATTGTCTTTAATAGGCTTTGGCGCCGTTGGGCAGGGAGTAGCGCAAGCCATTCTGCAAAAAAAAGAGATACTAAAAGGACAGGGGATCGACCTGCGCGTTGTGGGCATATCGGATTCGAAAGGTAGTGAGATAAATGTCAAGGGGATCGACCTCAAGAACGCTCTTCTTCGAAAAAAACAAAAAGGCACTGTCGCAAAAGGCAATGATAGCGCACTTGATATCATCCGAGATGTGGAACATGAGATAGTCGTGGAAGCCACACCCACCAACATCAGGAACGGTGAGCCGGGTTTAAGTAATATGTCTGCTGCTTTTAATTCAGGAAGGCATGTTGTCACTTCAAATAAGGGTCCCCTGGCGCTGTGCTTCTCACAATTAAAGGAGGCTGCCGAGGATAATGGAGTTTTTTTCAGGTACGAAGCTACCGTTGGCGGCGCAGTCCCGATATTCAACCTTATCCATGAATCACTGGCAGGGAACCGCGTTATTGGAATAGAGGGCATACTTAACGGGACGACAAATTACATACTCACAAGGATGGCGCAAGAGAGACTGCCTTATGAGCTTGTTCTGAAAGAAGCGCAGGAACTGGGGATAGCCGAGACTGACCCTACATACGACGTTGAGGGAATTGATTCAGCATGCAAACTCGTGATACTTGCGAACTCGGTTTTCGGGGAGGTTGCCACCTATCGCGACGTTGAAGTTACAGGCATCACTAAGATTACACCAGAAGCTCTTGAACTTGCAAGCAAAAACAATTATGTAGTAAAGCTTATCTGCGAAGCTGGGAACGGAACACTGATTGTGGCGCCAAGACTTGTTCCGAAGAAGCATCCCCTTGCAGTGGGCGGTACACTGAACGTGGCGTCCATTATGACAGACCTGGCTGGAAGAATAACGATCAGTGGAAAGGGCGCTGGTTCTATCGAGACCGCAAGTTCCATACTGAGCGATATATTATACATTGTCAGAAATTCATGAAGGCTGTCCGTGTCAGGGAAGAGGAAGCTGAAAACGTAAGGCAGAAACTGCTTTCAGATGGTATTCTTGATAGAACAAGAAAGCTTGTTAAGAGGAACGGTTTTATAGAGATCCCAGTTACTGATTCCAGGGGTGGGATCGGATTGGTCGAACAGGAAAAACCAGAATTCTACATCCCGAAAAAAACACTTGGAAGTATCCTCGATATACCTCTGCATGAGAAAAAACTCCTGCCTTCTGGATGGCAGTTGCTCGGGGATGTTATTATCATAACGTTGCATGAAGAACTGGAAACCCGAAAAAACGATATCGCAAAAGCCTTATTATCCATGTACCCTGGCTGCAGGACTGTGCTTCTCGACAGAGGCATCAGTGGTCAGATGAGGCAGCCAGAACGGGAAATTATTGCTGGGGAAAGGACAGAGACCATTCACAGGGAGAACAGGTGCCTTTTCAAGCTCGATGCAATGAGTATCATGTTCTCGCAGGGTAATCTTGCTGAAAGAAAGCGGATGAGCAGGCTTGGCAAAGGTGAGGTCGTTGTTGATATGTTCGCAGGTATCGGGTATTTCTCCATTCCCATGGCTGTGCATTCTAAACCAAAGAAGATTTTCGCAATAGAGATAAATCCTGTATCAGCCGGTTTTCTGAGGGAAAATATCAGGTTGAACCTGGTGGAAAATATTATAGAACCAGTTGAGGGAGACTGTGCGTTAGTCACTCCACGAGGGATAGCAGACCATGTCATTATGGGATACTTTGACGCGTATCCATATCTCGAAAAAGGCATCAGCGCGCTTGTGCATGGCGGGATCCTTCATTACCATGAGGCTGTGCCAGAGGCTGTGGAGCAGCGACCTGTAGAAAGGATATTTGAAGCTGCGGGAAAGCTGGGGCGGAAGGTGGAGATCATCGAGGTGCGCAGGATCAAGAAATACTCGCCAGGGGTGTGGCATGTGGTAGTGGATGCAAAGATATGTTAAATTTTTGTCAGCAGGATAGAAAAATATCAAGAATTTACAGGTAAAATAGATATATAAACAGGTATAAATACCGTTATAGATAAAATTAGTGTAAAACCATGTCAGAAACACAATTGTTAGAAAGAATCGCATCAGATCTTGATTTTTTAAAGAAAAAG
>JBDROC010000228.1:0-3574 GCA_043810475.1 Methanobacteriota archaeon
ACGCTGGCTGTGGCTAAAATCCCCAGGAATCCCAGCACCCATTCCGGATATTTTATAAGCGATATCGGTTCACCGGCAGAAAAATACACGTACCCCTGATGATTCGCATATATCCAGGTAAAAAGAATAACGATCATATAACTCAATACAGCCATAAGACCAAGTATTCGAAGCAGTGGGAATATTGTTGAGACTTTATTAGATTTGATCATTCTGTTCTTGCCGATCTCAGGTAAGTAATTACTGAAACTCACACCCATTGACAGGTGTGTGGAATTTACTGAAGGATTATCGACATAAATAGCAGTGGTAACAGGAGTTATCCAGGATGGAACAGACTTTGATGCATGTGCATTCGGAGATATTATGATAATAGATTCGATATCCCTGATAACTTTTGCCAGGTTTGTTCCTTTGTTCCTGCATTTGTGTTGCGACACAATGAATATTTTATCGTTTTTAATATAAATAGTTACTCATTATGCTAATAATAATAATGATGGGTTCTAAGCTGTCTATCCGGCGCTCTTTTCTTTATTGAATTTTATAAATATTAGCGGAGGCTTTTTTTCGGCTAGCTTCCCGAAAATCTTCCCGAAAAACCCGAATGTTTCATCCACCAAATAAATAAGAACGAGAAGATCAATCTATTGTTCAAATATATATTTGAAGAATATCAATGACCTGAAGGAAAAATACCTGCGCACATCAACTGAACTTGGAAGAGCCGCGGAAACAGAAGCTGCTTTTTACCTTGAGAAGAAATTCGGCATTGCGCTTGGCAGATACCATAAGGTCAGCAGGTCAGAATTTGCAAGACAGGATCCTGAACTTTTCATCCTTTCCAGATCCGGTCTAACAGAACAGGCTCGAATATACCCCTATCCCAACATGTGCCGCTCCTTGAAATACAGATGCCGGTCGAATTTACCTTTTGCAAAACCGAGGTTCTTCCTGCTTTCGATGATCTTAACAGAAGGGAATTCTTTTCTTACATAATCTGTGGATTCATCGCTTGATCCGTTATCCTGGAAAATATTATCCCCAAGGATTACTGTCACAGGATCGTTATCTGCAAAATCACCTGCCAGTCCAAGAGCCTCTGCAATATACCCGGGCGCAGCGCCATTAACTTCAAAAGCAAGTTCCCTGGATATTATATTTATTGCATTTACGATCTCCGGAACTTCCGGTCTGCCAAGGCTTATTATTCTCACGTCCCCGAATGAAGCTTACTATATACGGACATCAACCGTCTTGATATCATATCCCAGTCATGATCTTGCGCTGCATCCAGTGCAGATTTGGACATTTTTTTCTGAAGTGCAGCATCGTTCATCAAAACGCAGATCGTCTCGCCAAGCTCCTTAGCATCAAGGTTCACAACAAAACCTGTTTTTTCATTCACCAGTCCGCATGCCGCATTTCGCGGACCTCTGACCGTGATAACTGGCACACCACATGCATAAGCCTCGATGACAACCATTCCAAAACCCTCTCTGCTTGACGGTATGACCAGCGCTCTGGAAGACTTCATATGAGCTATTACATCATTGTAATCCATAAACCCAAAAAATCTTACGTTGTTAGAAAGTCCATATTCAGAAACAAGCCTTAAAAGTCGTTCTCTTTCAGGCCCATCTCCAATAATATGGCACTTTATATCAGGCAGCACTTTTCTTGCATGATCCATCGCTTCTATCAATACATCTGCGTTCTTCTCCTTTATAAGCCGCCCGACGAATATGATATCACATTTATCGACTGAAGGCTTTATACTGGATATGATCATTACATCAATACCATTTGGAACTATACGAATGTTTTCAGCGCTGACCCCAAGTGATCCCAGACCATTTTTAGTCATTTCTGAAACTGCTATGGATTTTGACGTCAGTTTCGAGACAATGCTCTCCACAAGTTTTCCAAAGTATCCAAACCTTCCCATGTATTCATACCAGTAGTCTCCCCATACCTCATGCCATGTGAATATCACAGGAGTTCTCGTGAGAACAGATACGAGTTTCACACTGAAACATGAAAAATAGGGGAATACACTTACGTCGATCAGGTCAAACTTCTCTTTAAAAAGGTGAGGTATCAGTTCTATCGAGAATATAACAGCTTCAGATATCGATCTTCTGCCGTGAACATACAACTCCTTCTTTCCACACACCCCGTGCAGCACCATACCCTCATTCGTTATTACATCAGCGCCGTCCCACCATTTAACACCGAAAACATGCACATCATGCCCCTGCTGAACCAATCTCCTGCCAAGTTCGTATATCCTTTTTTCTGCTCCCCCTTTCACCCACGGATAAACTGCATCATATACGAACGCGAGCTTCATTGATTATCCTTACGATCTAATATGAATATGCTGACTATCAGGGTGGAAAATATTATTTGTGTGCCCAATGCTGCAAGCACCATCGCTATCATGGCATTTCCAACTTCAGAAAGTTCCAAAAATCCCGAGGATACCCATTTGTAGATAACACCAGAACCTGAAATAATACCTCCAAAAAGCATTATAATACCTAATAATAACCCGATTTCAAGGGAATGATAGTCCAGGAGTTTAGCCGTGATCCCTGTCTTATCTATCTTGTTATGAATGATGCCGTAGATCTTCATGTAACTGCCTGTGGCTATCATCTGTGTTCCTATTATAACAAGCACACTTCCCATGATGAACGAATGCATGCCTGTCGTTTCCACATTGCCGCGCATTAAGAGGGCTATGGTCATGAATAAGCCAAGGAGGAACACTAATAAGCCAGGGATGAACAGAAAAGGCGTGGGATTATAGAGCATCATGAATCTCAGGTGGCGCCATCCATCACCCCATGAGTGGAGTTTGGAAGGTGTGATCCTCGGATAATATGTTACAGGCACTTCGGTCATTCGCAGCTTTTTTCTGGCTGCTTCGATTATCATCTCACTTGCATATTCCATCCCTTCGGATTTCATATCAAGCTTTAGATAAGAATCACGCCGGATAGCTCTCATCCCGCAATGCGTGTCACTTATTCTGGTATGAAATAGCATGTTCAGGATCCATGTCAGCAGGGGATTCCCTATGTATCTGTGCAGCCAGGGCATTGAGCCCGTCTTTATCCCACCTTTGAGACGCGTGCCCATGACAAAGTCAGCTTTTTCTTCTACAAGGGGTCTCAAAAGCCGGGGCATCTCATGGAGGTCATATGTATTATCGGCATCTGCGAACAGCAAATACCTACCTTTTGCATATCTCACTCCTTCCATGTATGCGTTGCCATACCCTCGGTTCATTGGAATAACGACTTTGGCGCCCATCTGCTGCGCGATCTCTCTTGATCTGTCAGTTGAGTTATCTGAAACGATGATCTCCCCATCAAGCCCTTCTTTTTTAAGGGCAGCACGAGCTTTCTGGATGCATTTTCCTATCGTTTTTTCCTCGTCCATGCAGGGGATTATGACTGAAACTGTGGGCTCGTCCATTATATCATTCATATGAAGGAGTGCTTAAAATAGCTTTTCTTTAATCTTTTCGCGCGCGGCTTTGAGCGCTGTCCTGTAAATATCAGGA